>JAITHX010000189.1 GCA_031279735.1 Prevotellaceae bacterium | reverse complement strand
TTTCAATTACGAATTACGAATTACGAATTACGACCGGCTTCGGCTGTATGTCCGCAGTCGGGACGTAATTCGTAATTCGTAATTCGTAATTCGTAATAATTCCCGGTAGAACCAGAATAATTAATCAAATGTATATGTGACAAAGCCAACGAAATTACCGAAAGTGTCGGAATAAGTGAAAATAAATCTGTATTCGCCGGCACAGTCGGGTTTCAGACTTAGAATAAAAAAGATACGGGTTGACGCCACTAAACGGCGCTCTTCCGTATTGAACGTGTTCAGGGGAGTGCGATATTGCTCGACCGGCATGTTGGTGTCGCGAGAAACATAGCCGCTTCCGACAAATTCTCCGGCACTGTAAAAACATATCTCACAAAATTCATTTAATGAGGTTCCCGCAGGATGTCCCGCATATTCCTTATCGCAGACAATATCGAATAGTTTAAAAAGACAAAATATTTCAATACGTAGTTTTCCATTAAATCGCCCTGCCCGCATTCGCACTGTTCTGTACATTGTGAAAAACCGAGCAGTATCAATAGACTCAAAAATATATTTCTCATGGCTTGGCTCAAAATGACAATTCGTATGAAATAACCGGAAATATTCGCATCTGATATGTTGCGGAACTCGTTATTCGCCCGTTTTCAAAATATTCACTCATGGAATAAATATTTTTACGATCCGTTAAATTCCGGATATCGCTTTTCGGCATATCGGGAATAATCGCGTATGGCAGAGTTTGTGGAAAGGTACATGTCGTCGTCGTAATGATAGTAATAATCGGCATACGATAAATCGCAATCCGCCGGAGTGTAGCGTCGTCCGCCCAGCCAATTCAACGCGACGTCGGCTCGCATGGCGATTGAGCTGTTCAGTTTGAACTTTTTTCCGGCAAACATCTTAAAGGCGAAACTGCCGTTGAAAAAAGTATTGTACCAGCCTTTGCGACAATAATATTTCGATTCGTAAAGCGAACCCGACACGTTCATCGAAAATCCTTGCGTGTCGTCAAGGTAAATCATTCCTTCGATTCCTTTCGAGTATCCTTTGCCGGAATTATCGTAAGCGATATTCGTTTCGTTGATATCGTCGGGACGGTACGAGAAATTTAACGCCGAAGAAAACAAATACAATTTTTCATGGTCAACATAAGTGTCGTAAGATTGTTTTGCAACGGCGACGTCGTAATGATGCTGATAGTACAGTTCCATCTTGCAGTTTACACGTTGAAACAATTCGCCGCCGAACGAAAATACAGCCTGACGACTTTTAATGAAGTCAAGATTTTGATTGGGAAAAAATTCCCGCCCGTCGTCCGTCGCTCGCGCCAGATACAAACCGACGGGATTCTGCCGGCTGTATTCTCCGGCAGCCAGCTCGAAACTGTATTTTTTCAATGAATACAGTATCGCGATTCGCGGTTCGACTCTGTAACGTTTGTTCAACGAAAACATGAAATAATGTATTCCTGTCGTCGTCGATAATTTCGGACTGAAATTATGTTTCCATTCCGCAAAAGCGTTTATTGTTGCGACATTCTTTTGTATTTGACAGATGACACAGATTTGACAGATTCGACAGATTTACACGAATCCCAATCCGCGTAAATCTGTCAAATCTGTGTCATCTGTCAAATCTGTGTCATCTGTGTGCTAAAAACCGCACACTGCGCGACATGAGTTAAGAATTAAAAAATACCGACTGTCGGCTGACCGACAGTCGGCAATTCTCAATTCTCAATTCTCAGAACCTGTACTTTATCCCCAGTTCGACCGTAAACGGACGAATATATGTCCCCGAAAGAATGGCACCTTCCATTTTCGCGGCTTCTTCGTTCGTGTAGAGGTCGGCGCCGGAGATTGTACCCTTGGCTCCGCGCTGATTCAGCAGGTTGACAATACTTGCGCTGAATTGAAGATTGCTGTTTATGGCGTAGTTGACGCCGGCGAACGTTTCCCAGCGTCCCTTAAAGAACAGCGAGTTTGTGAGATTTGCGTATTCCTTGCTGAAATAACGCGCGCTCGCCCATAGCCTCAGTTTTCCCAGCTGATAGCTCGGATCTATTTCCATCAGCACCTTCGACACGCCGGTCACGGTGTTGCCGTTGAAATCGTAGTTTGCGGTTTCGCCGTTATTGAAAGTCACGGTGCCGGAATAATTCTTGTACTTGGGCGCCTGAACCGTCAGCAGGAAATGCAGGTTGAAGTTTTTGAACGGGGCGGCGACCACATCCGTAGTCCATCCGAGAGTTTCTATGTCGTAGGACACCAGCGCTCGCTCCACCGCGCCCCTTTTACTTGTGAAGTTCACTGTGGAACGGTACTCGTCGCGCTGTATGTAGGTGGCTTTGGACACGAGACTGAACAGCGAGTGATTGAAGAACACCCCGAAGCCGGCTCCGGGTATTTTCGATTTCTTCAGATTCGGCTCGTTTCCCGCCGAATAGTTTTCGAGATGCCCGGCCTGCTCGTTGTAGTTCGCTTCGGCAAGCAGTCCGAACTTTCCGGTCACCTTGTAAACTCCGCTCAGCATAAACGCCTTGTTGAACCAGTCCTTTTTAATATCCGTCTTTTTGTTCGACAAATAGGGGATGTCCGCGTCCTTATCCTTATTATTGATAAAGTCGCCTCGGAGACTCTGGTATTCAAGGCGAGCGCCGAGCGTCACCGTCAGCACGTCCAGAATATCCCATTTATCGGTAAGGAACAGGGCTGTCTTGTTTTCCGTTCCGTTGTGATATTCCGCAATCCTATAAACATTGTCGTCCATGCTCTTGGGGTTCGCCTCTACGGTCTGGTTGAATTGCACTCCTTCCGTAGTGAATTTGTCTATGCTGTATAGCCACTGGTTCAATCCAATCTTCCATTCGTGCCGTCCGGATTTTCGTCCCAGTTCGAATAAGCTCGTCAGCGACTTGATCGGAGTCCTTTTGGAAGCCAAACCCATTACGCCCTGTACGGTTCTCGTCACCGAGTCGCCGCCGGCAACGGCATATTTTTTATCGGAAATGCCGGTCATGATAGGCAGATACAGTCCGGATTTCGCGCTGTGCCCCCTGACGATGAAATTAAATGTCAATCCGTTGTCGAACCTGTTTTTGCCTATCAGGTCGAGAGTGTGACTTTCGGAACCGTAGTCGTTCAATGCGTCGCGTTCCGCGATTTCGCCTGTCGTTGCGTCGCGCACCTTGAATTTTCGTCCCGTGATGTAATTGTCGTTACCAATCTTGAATCCTTCTATTTCCGACACCGAGCCGTCGAGATGATATTTGTAGGGAGCATACTGCTGCATAGCCATCGACTTGGAAGAGGCATACTTGTAGAACGCGGTGACGGATCCCGCACCTCCCCCGAACGTATAGTCGCGGGTCAGCGCCGCTTTATACAGCTGCGTCTGATCCTCGAAATAGCGGCTGATGTCGCTTTTACTCACGCTGTAGGTACCCGGATCGTAGTTCAGGAAAGCGCCGGCCGAAAATTTCAGTCCGTTCCCCGTCAGCGGACCGCTGATGTTCGCCGAGCCGTTCAGCAAGCCGAAATGGTTGGAGTTTAAGCCGATGTTTCCGCCGAACTTGTCGGTGCCGGTATTATTGTAGGTGCCTACGGAAAATCCCACGTCGCCTATGTTGATTGCCGTTTGTCCCAAATCCAGCAGTTTGACGCCATTTGTCATAGCGTCCATGCGCCACGACTTGAAGGGCATTTCGGGCCAGAAGAAATAAACTACGGGCAAGTCGTTTTCCAGCACGGTGGTGCCGCCCACGCTCGCCGGCAGTCCAATGTTCACGTTGCGCGGACCCGAATTTGCCGACGCTGCGTTCAGCATCACGTTGCGGTCGCTTTCCCGCTCGGCTGTTGCCGTCGTTGCGGAATCCTTTTTTGTTTGTGCGTTTGCAATGCTTCCTCCGACGATCAGGGACAGAAGCAACAGTGTTATCTTTTTCATATTGAAATTGTTTTCGTCAGGTCATTATTTTTTCGTTCCATACTTCGCGGTGCGCGCGTCCCGTATCGCGCCTTTCCAGTTCAGTCCGTAGCCGAAATCGTAAACATTACCTTCGGTATCTTTGTGACATTCCATGTCGAAAGGCACATCCTCGTACTGCTTTTCCACAGTTGACATGTTCGCCGGCATTTGCATGGGAAGCAGTCCCGACGGTTCGTATTTGCCGGAGATAATGTCCAGCACGGGCTGTTCGCCCACCGAAAACCGCACCAGAATACCGTCTGCACGCGATTCAAACTCATTGAACACCATTCCGCGCGACAGGTTCGCCACGACGATTACGGGTTTGTCGCCCATCATTTCGCGGGTGGTCAGAACGGTGGTCAAATCCGTAGTGTTGGACGCCGTAACGGTCTTTCCCCTGTACGAACGGTTGGTTATGGCGGGATCGACCACCGGGTCTCCGGCGGCTATGCTATGCTCGCGAGCATCTGCGGCGGTGTATGTTCCGTATTGCAGGGTGATGGGCACATATCCGTTGCCGCCAGCCTTGCGATCGTTCTTGTCGTAGCCGCCGCCGTCGTTGTTGGTATATGGACCGGAGATGAACACGATGGCGAAATCCGCCTTCGAGGGATCGGACGTGACGTTGTAGTATTTTTTCACAAGTTCGATGTCGGCGGGCATCTGCAAAGTCGGTTTCGACCAGTTGCCCCACCAGTCCTTGACCGAAGGAGTGTAGATTTCGGGTATGTAAACCGTTTTTCTTTCCTTTATCGGCAGCAGGTTTCCCTTGTTCTTCAGCATCACGACCGACTTGAGCTGAGCGTTGTAGCCTTCCTGCATGAACTCGGGACTGCCAACGGTCTCGACGCTCTTCCGGACGTCGAGATACGGATTTTCAAACAAGCCCAGACGGAATATGTTTTTCAGCAGGCGCACGGCGGACTGTTCGAATCTGTTTCGCATGAATTTCTTCCCGTGCTCCTTCTCGCCCATGCGATAGGCTTCTATCACCGGACCCATCTCGTTGTTGCCTCCGAACTGATCCATTCCGGCCATGAGGGCGATATAGTGCCGTTCGACTACGCTTTTCGATTCCACGCCCCAAGGCTTTCCCCAAAAGTCGCCGGGGCTTTTGCCCTCGTCGGCCGTAATCATCCAGTCGCTGCAAACCACGCCGTCGTAGTTGTATTCCTTTCTCAGCAAATCCGTAATGATATACTTGCTGAACCCGTTCGCCAGATTCGTGCCGTCCTTCGCCCTATTGTGCGAAATGGTATAGTAGGGCATTACGGCCGAAGCCATCGCCGTCTTGCCCTCAAGCCGGAACGCCCCTTCTGTGAAAGGCATTAGCTGCGCTGCAAAATTATTGCCGGGATACACGGCAAACTTGCCGAAAGCCCAGTGTCCGTCGCGTCCGCCCTCTTCGGCGCCGCCGCCGGGCCAGTGCTTCACCATGGCGTTCACGCTCTCGTAGCCCCATCCGCCGGCTATTTCAGCCTTTCCGGTCGAAGTCTGGAACCCGTCGATGTATGCCCGCGCCATATCCGTAGCCAGCTCCGGGCTTTCGCCGAAAGTCATGCTCGAGCGATACCAGCGGGGTTCGGTCGCCGGATCGACTTGAGGCGACAGAGCCGTAGCTATGCCCAGAGCGCGATATTCCCGCGCGGCAATTTCGCCGAATTTCTTCACGAGTTCAGGCTCGAAGGTAGCCGCCATGCCGAGACCGTCGGGCCAGACGGAAATCTCGCCTCCCGCGCCGGCGTTAAATTCGGCGACGGTGGAACCGGTCACCTGTCCGGAGTGTCTGGGGTCGGAACTGTTGTTCGCCGGAATACCCAGCCCTATTCCTTCCACGTAGGCCTGCATTTCGTTGCTCCACCTCGCGGCGACTTCGGGACTTTTAACGCCCACCAGAAGAACGTGACGAAGATTGTCGTCCTTCAGAAATTTCTTTTGCGCGTCCGACAAATCCCACGGATTCGCCCCGCTCGCGGAAAACGGCTTCCCGCCGTAGGTTCCGGCGGCGAAACCCGATTCGTTTGCCGGAATAGCCTGATGTCCGCTGTAGAGCATCAGTCCGGCGATTTGTTCAACGGTCATTTTCCGCGCCAGGTCCTTAGCGCGCTCTTCGGCTGACAGACGCCAGTCCTCGTACCTGTCGAGCTTCCCGTTCCGGTTAAGATCTTTGAACTTAAGTCCGTTTACGGTCAGTATCGCGACCCCTGACTTCGGAGAACAGCCCAGCGCGGGACCGTTCCGATTCTCGATGATTCTGTAAGTGCTTGCCGTTTGCGCGCATACAGCGATCGACAAAAGGGCGAAGCCAATTGATAAAAAGATTCCTTTCATATATTAACTGTTTAAATTTCCCTATTTTACCAATAACCTCACAAGGTTCGGGCAGCAAACGTATGGCTATGTTTTTAATCACGAAAATTGAATTTCCATAACATACATCCTCAAAAGAAAATACTCTATCTTCATTTTGTTGTACTGACAACCCTGTTAATTACATAACAATATATTCATTCATCATTTTCTTTTTGGAAAGAAGCCATAAAACACCGCTTCCCGCAAAGATTCCTATTTTCTCCGAGTGCAAAGCTACATATTTTTTTAACATGGCAAACTTTTGTATCAATAACTCCACATGAATGTTTTGCGGATATTGACAGTATAGCTGTTGATATGGACTTTAAACGCAAAATACTCCGAAATGTTCAGTATTAATTGTTAATTGTTAATTGTTAATTGTTAATGCCTGTCGGACGGGTGGAGTGAAACGGAGATACTGAGCCGCAGGCATTAACAATTAACAATTAACAATTAACCATTAATTAAAGTGTCGCCCCTGCGGGGCTTTCGGCAGGCGCATCCGGCGGA
>JAITHX010000177.1 GCA_031279735.1 Prevotellaceae bacterium | reverse complement strand
ACGGATTATTCGGATTTTCCATTCAATAGCCTTGCGGAAAAAATGCGACAGTCCGGTTTGCGAGACAACCGGAGTTCTGAACCTTGCAATTTGTAAGAATGTAAAGTTATGGCAAATTCGTAATTCGTAATTCGTAATTCGTAATTGAAATCTGTGTGCTAAAAAACCGAACTGCATCCCTCATAAATTATTTTATAACAGTATAATGTTTTCATCAAGCGTCGAGAGATTTTCCACTCCGTCGCGGTTCACGAGATAAGTATTTTCCACTCCCACCGCGCCTGTGCCCGGCACTACAAACTTCGGTTCAAAGGCTATGACCATGTTTTCTTCGACCACATCGCCGGAACGGGGCGACAGTATGGGGAGTTCGTTGATTTGGAGACCTGTGCCGTGTCCCACGAACTTCGCCTGATGACGCGGCGTTCCCATGAACCATTCGCCCAGTCCGTAGCGTTCCGCAGCGGCGCGACAGCGTTCGTATATGTCGGCACAACGGGTTCCGGGTTTGACCTCGCGGCGGAAACAGTCGTGCATTTCGATAGAAACGGCGTGGGCAGCGTATGCCGCATCGCTCAGACGACCGATGGAAAACGTTCTCGTAATGTCGGAGATATAGGGAGTGAAACAGCCGCCCATGTCAACCATTAGCGACATGCCGGCAACGAGTTTCGTTCCGTTTGCCCCTATCGGAAGCGAAGGATGGGCGCCCGCGCCGCCCATAGCGAAGTCGTAGGGCGAAACTGCTTCGGCATTAATTCCCGCAAGTATGCTGCCCGCGAATATCTCCATGTTGTTTCCATAGACTCGGAAAATCCCCAGCGAGCCGTGTTTCCGCATGACATACTCCATGGCATATTGAAAATCAAGGTCGGTCATTCCGTGGCGGAAAATGTCGGGAATTTCTCTGTAAGCCGCGGCGTGCCGTTCGGAAGCGATTCGGAACATGGCTATTTCGGCTGGAGTTTTGCGGGAGCGCAGTTTGCGGAAAAAAGCCGTCGCATCGCCGCAGACTGCGGGTTTCAACGCTGTCCTCAGCCGTTCCGCTTCCAGCCACGAAGTCTCTCCGAGTTCGATAAGAATGTTCTCGGGCTGAGGATAGCCTGCGGCGGAGATGATTTCCGGCACTTGTTCGGGCTTGCGAAGGGCGACGACCGTCATGCCGTCCATGTTTCCCGCCTTGAGCATGGCAACGGGAGCGCCTTCGGCGGGAATGTAGAGATAGCCGGTGAAAATCCGTCCGGTACAGTAATATATATTTACATTCGCGGATACCAGACAAGCGTCGGCGCCGGTTTTTGCGAGTTCGGCGCGAACGAGTTCCGTTTTCAGTTCCGTTTCTATATCCATGCTTATATTCATGCTAATACTCGTTCCGTTCATGCTTTGCTTCCGAAAGCCAGATCGCCCACGTCGCCTATTCCGGGCACGATGTAGTACTTGCCGGTAAGTTCCTCGTCTATTGCGCCGACCCACAGGGTTATTTCTTCCGACGAGGCGTGACTGAGAAGGTAGTCCACTCCGTCGCGACTTGCGATTGGCGCTGCGATGTGGGTTTGCGACGGTTGTCCCTTTTTCGTGAGCACGTCGTAAACCTGCATCAGCGACAGACCTGTGGCAAGCATCGGTTCGCAGATGATCAGCACCTTGTTGTCGAGCGGAGGACAAGCCACATATTCAAACTCGATGATGAGCTTGTTGTTCTTGGCGTGCTTGCGATAAGCCGAAACGAAGGCGTTTTCCGCCGCGTCGAAGTAATTCAGCATGCCTTGATGAAAAGGCAGTCCGGCGCGCAGTATGGCGGCGAGCACAATTTTATCCTTATACATCGGGACGTCGGCTATTCCGAGCTGCGTTTGTACCGGAGTGGTTTCATAGTTCAGCGTTTTGCTGATTTCGTAGGCAAACACCTCGCCCACACGTTCCATGTTGCGGCGGAAACGCATACTGTCCTTCTGAACGCTCACGTCTCTCATTTCGGCAATGAAACGATTGAGCACGGAATTTCGCTTACTTAAATCTTTCAACATATTAATTTAATAATTTTGAAACAAAAATACGGAGAATTTTCCGAACCGGACAAATACCGCTGATCAAACCGCGTTCCCGCCACTTCCGATGCAAAGCGTCGATTCGTCGTTATACCCTGACAACATGCCGAATGATAAAAAGAAATATTTTTTTGTTTTCGGATAAAGATATTTGCCTAAATTTGCGAGCTAAAATTTTTAAACATTTAAAAACATGGCAAGACCTGTTACTTTGTACACGCTTCAATGGGGAGACCTCTCCCTCGAAACTATTTGCGAAAAAGCAAAATCGTTCGGATACGACGGACTCGAACTCGGAATACCGCCGCATCTCGACGTCAGACAAACCGATCCAGCTTACTTTGCCGGAATAAAGGATTTGCTGAATACTCACGGCTTGAGTCTGCACGCCATATCGACCCACCTTATCGGTCAGGCGGTGTGCGACAACATCAGCATCCGACACAAGGAAATCCTGCCCGACTACATCTGGGGCGACGGCGAACCGGAAGGCGTGCGAAGCCGCGCAGCGGAATCGCTCGTCGATACCGCCCGCGCCGCCAAAGCGCTGGGCATAAACACCGTCGTAGGATTCACCGGCAGTTCCATCTGGCACCTTCTCTATTCCTTTCCTCCGGTTTCGGCGGAAATGATCGAAGAAGGCTACCGCGACTTCGCCCGCCGATTCATCCCGATTCTGGACGAATACGCCAGTCTGGGCGTTCGTTACGCGCTTGAGGTTCATCCCACCGAAATTGCCTTCGACACTGTCTCCGCCCGTCGGGCGCTCGAAGCTCTGAACAACCACCCCGCTTTCGGATTCAACTACGACCCGAGCCACTTCGGTTATCAGGGCGTCGATTACGTCGATTTCATCTACGAGTTCAGCGACCGCATCTTCCACGTCCATATCAAGGATGTATATTGGAGCGACACCCCCAAACAAGTGGGCGTCTTCGGCGGACATGTCACTTTCGGCGACCCGCGTCGCTACTGGAACTTCAGAAGCCCCGGCAGAGGCAAAATCAAATTCGAGGAAATCATCAGAGCGCTCAATTCGATAGGCTACAACGGACCTCTCTCGGTGGAATGGGAGGACAGCGCAATGGACCGCGAACAGGGCGCGCGCGAATCCGC
>JAITHX010000120.1 GCA_031279735.1 Prevotellaceae bacterium | reverse complement strand
AATTGCCTGCGGAGTTCATAATTAAGAATTGCCCTGCGGAAATTAAGAATTAAGAATTAAAAATTAAGAATTGCCTGCGGAGTTCATAATTAAGAATTAAGAATTAAGAATTAAGAATTGCCTGCGGAGTTCATAATTAAGAATTAAGAATTGCCTGCGGAAAAAGGGCGAATTAAATTAGTCCGCTTGCGATAACAGGGAACACGGAGACATGCGCTCCGTGTTTTTTTTGGACACAAATTGCCTGACGGACGCGGGGAGAAATAAACTGTCCACCCGTCCGACAGGCATTAACAATTAACAATTAACAATTAACAATTAATTATGAATTGCCTGACGGAAAGTCGGACGGTTCATAATTCTCCCTGCGTCCGTCAGGCAATTCATAATTCATAATTTATAATTCATAATTCATAATCCTTTCTATTCTGTACAGAGTTTCCTTTTTTCCTATCATTTCGATTATGTTGAACAGCGAGGGTCCCATGCAGGCGCCGACTATTGCAAGTCTGAAGAGATTCATTACCTGTCCTGTTTTCAGCTTTTCGGATTCTATCCACGCATGGACTGCATGTTCGGTGTTTTCTTTCGAGAAGTCGTGTATGTCTGTCAGGATTCCGGCAATGGATTGCAGGATGTCGGCGGAATTTTCGTTCAGATACTTTTTCAGGCTTTTTTCCTCGTAGGTTTCGGGGGTCGAAAAGAAATAGTGCGACAAATCCCAGAAATCCGAAACGAAAGCGGCTCTCTCTTTAATCAGTCCGCACACTTCGGCTATGTAGCCCAGAGGCGGATTCAGTCCCTTGTCGTTAAGCAGGGGCAGGTAGAGGGCGGCGAGTTCTTCGTTTGTCTTCATGCGCATATACTGCTGATTGAACCATTTAGCCTTGTTGATGTCGAACTTCGCTCCCGACTTGATTATTCTGTTCAGGTCGAAATGCTGAATCAGTTCGTCCATCGAGAACAGTTCCTTTTCGGTGCCGGAGTTCCAGCCGAGCAGAGCGAGGAAATTCACCAGCGCTTCGGGAAAGTAGCCGGCTTCGCGGAATCCTTTCGCTGTTTCTCCTTCGGACGAAGTCCATTGAAGAGGAAATACGGGAAAGCCGAGACGGTCGCCGTCGCGCTTGCTCAACTTGCCTTTGCCGTCGGGCTTGAGCAGGAGCGACAGATGCGCGAATTTCGGCGGCGTCCAGCCGAACGCGCGATAGATAAGTATGTGCAGGGGGAGCGAGGGCAGCCATTCCTCGCCGCGTATGACGTGGGTTATTTCCATGAGTTTGTCATCGACGATATTGGCGAGGTGATAGGTGGGCAGTTCGTCGATTTTTTTCCACAGAACTTTGTCGTCGAGCGTGGAAGTATCGACCGTGACCTTGCCGCGCACCATGTCGTCCATAGAAAGGATTTCGTTTTCGGAGACTTTGAATCGGACAGCCCAGCTGTCGGTTTCGTGTTTCAGGCGTTCCGTTTCGCCGGGCGAAAGAGTGAGCGAATTTCTCATGCTTACGCGCGCAAGATGATTATAGACGAATGTTTTGCCTTCCGCTTCACATTCGTTTCGCGCCGCGTCCAGTTCTTCCGGCGTGTCGAAGGCGTAGTAAGCTCGTCCGTCGGCAACCAGCTGTTCGGCATACTGCCGGTAGATTCCCTTTCGTTCGGACTGGCGGTAGGGACTGTACGGACCTCCCGTGCCAACCCCCTCGTCGAAGCGCAAGCCGCACCATTCGAGGGCGTCAATGATGTACTGTTCCGCGCCTTCGACGCGCCGCGACGAATCCGTGTCCTCGATGCGGAGTATAAAATCGCCTTCGTTCTTTCGGGCGAACAGATAGTTGAACAAAGCGGTGCGTATGCCGCCTATATGCAGGGCGCCGGTGGGACTTGGCGCGAAACGCACTCTGATTCTTCTCATTGTTTTCTCATTTTTATGACAATTTATTTATTTCCTAATTAAATCGAAAGATTTTCGTTCGGTTTTTCCAGTCCGTATCCGTATTTTCTGTCGGCTTGCAGCAGTTTGCACGCCAGATACACCGACACGATTCCGCAAACGACGAGCATGAGTATCGGAACAGTGTAGTCGTAGGTCGTTGTGCCGGCTTCGATGGCTTTCAGATTGTCGCTGTTTGTCCAGTCGAGCACTGCGCCTATTCCCCAGTAGAACGCGCCCAGTCCCCAGTTCTGGAAGGTGAACATGGCGGCGTAGGCGGTGCCGAGACGGTTTTCGGGAACGATTTTCGTCACCGAAGGCCACATCGCCGCCGGGACAAGCGAAAACGCCACGCCCAGCGACAGCAGTCCGGCATATCCCAGCGTCACGCTGTTGAACACCGATAGAGCAAGATGCGAAAAGATCAGCAGTCCCGCGCCGAGAATCATCAGCGATGCCGCCCTGCCGGTTTTGTCCACAATGTTGCCGAAAACGGGAGTGAATATAATCGTGCCGAGTGGAATGAGCGACGTGGTTTTGGCGCCGTCCAGCAGCCACAGCGCCAGCTTGTCCTTCATTGCGAAGATGGCGGCAGCCAGAATGCCTGCCATAATCAGCCGTCCGGCGAATCTTTTCGATGCCGAGCCAAGTCGCGGCGGTATGGTCGAAAAACAGATGGCGAAGAGAAACAGTCCGGCGTACACTGCGGCAGTGCCAAGCGTCTGACTGCCGCTTATTGCCAGTATTCCCTCGTCGGGCAATTGTCTGGTGAATCCGAATTTGTTGACCAGCAAATCCGGAGCGTACTGTATGAATGGAAACACGGCGGCATAGAACGCTACGCACAGCAAAGTGATGCAGATAAAAGCCCTGTTGCCGGCGAGTTTCGCCAGATCGGAGATTTTGAATCTTTCTTCATCCGATTCCGCGATGTCCCGCGCCGTCTGTCTGTCGAGTCTGATGTCGAAAAACAGATATACAACGAACATTATCAGTGAAAGCAGCAGGAGCGACGCCGCAAAGCCCACGGCGGGCGAAACGCTGCCTGCGCCGACAATGTCGGGCGAGACGGCTATGCCCATAGCCGTGCCGCACCGTCCGAATCCCACGTTGACAGCCATGGCGAGCGCGAGTTCGTAACCCTTGAACCATTTGACTATCGTTCTGGTGACAACCACGCAAACCACCTCGAGTCCCGAACCGAACAACATTCTTCCGAGACATATTGTCCACAATTTCACGTCCGAAGCCTCTCCGAAAGCATTTACGCCGGCGAGATACACTATCAGTCCGCCCAGTGCTGCCAGTCCGCCGAAAACGAGTCCCGCAAGACGCACGCCCCACCTGTCGAGCATTATTCCTCCGAGCACTATCATTCCGAACATGTTTGCAATATTTGTGGAACTTATGATTCTTCCGAACTGTTCGTTGCTGAAGCCGTATTCCGAACCTAGCAAATCCTTTATTCCTCCAAAAAAATCCTGAAACCAGTAGGTTGCAAAAGTAAGCGCGCTTACGAGCACTAGGGCAAACCACCGCATCATAGCGCTATCGCGTAAAGTTATATTCTTTTCTAACGTCATACACAATTATTTAAATAGTCATAAACCGGTCGCAAATGTAATAATAATATTCCGAAATTAAACCTTTTTAAAAGATTCTCGTCTCATATCCGAAATTTGTTTTTCATAGTTTAGTTAGGTTAGATGGTTAGTAAAGAAAGAAAGCGGGCAGTCAGCTTCCCGCTTTCTTTTTTAATGGTTATAAGTATGAGTTATTGAACAAAACACATGAGTTAATACCGGACAACCCCCCTGACAAACACTTATAGGCACACATTGAGTCCGCATCCTCCGGGTGGCGACAACATATATCTGAGGTAGAGTTCGTCCAGCATATCCTTGACGCGACGGAAATAATCGATGCTCGGTCTCTGAAAGTCGCCGGAGATTCGTCCGCCGGGCATCCATACAGATGCAGAGGGAATTATACCGCGCTGTGCAAGATAAGTCGCGCCTTCTTTCAGCGTCTCAAAGCGTTCGAGACCGATGACGAAATTCGAGAAAGCCTTGTTTCGTCCGTAGTTTTTCGCGATGTATTCCAGTGCGCTCAGATGTCGCGCTCTCGAAGAGAAACTGACTTTACCCGGAGTAATGAGTTTTGCCAGTTCTTCGTCCCACACTTCGAGGCTGCACGCGATGCGGTCGGCGCCGAGCGCAAAGTATTCGTCGAGATATTCCGTGTGTTTAGGCGGGGTGATATAGAGGAGCATTTCGCCTTCGAGACCGAGCTTCATGCCGGCTATCGCGCGCAGACAGGCAACGATGTGACAATGTTCGGTTTCGCCGCCAAAGGTCGAACCTCCGGCAAGCTGTATTCCTGTCGCGTCCCCGTGTTCGACGGCGTATCGCACTATTTCGGCGACATCCGCAGCCGACAGAGCATCGGGCATGCGTACTCCTGCCTTCGCGAGTCGCTCGAACTCCGCTCCCGCGAAACAGAACGAACAGGGACTGCCCGCCTCAGCGTATTCACAGCTCCAAATGCACGGGAACGAGACAAAATCACAGCCTTGCAGCACGACGTTGCCGAGAAACGGACGTCCGCCGGATGTTCGCTGTCCGTAAAAGCCGGTTTTGCGTTCAAAAGACACAAAGTCCAGCTGTTCACCTCTGTGGAACAGTGCCGGACGATCGTCGGCTGTTCCGAGCCGGAAAGAGCTTTCCGGCTCCATGTCGTTCAGTTGGACATTTGTTCCGTCGGACAAGCGGAAACTGTTGCAAGTTTCCGGGTTCCGGTGGAGACGGTATTGTCCGCCGAAGCACTCGAAGACTTCGTTATCGACCGTGACGCCGCGATTTATCAGCAGACATTTCAGTACAACGGAGTCTGCCTCCTCCTTGTCGATTCTGTATTTGTTCAAGATTGCAGTTTATGTTTTTCGGTGAATTTCGTAGTGATAAAGCAGGCGGTCAGTGCGAAAGCCAAGCTCAAAATCCCGCTCGCGCAGAACGCCGCGTTGTAGGCGCCTGTCCATTCTTTTGAAAAGGCAAAAAGCACAGGTCCGACTGCCGATGCGGCAACAGTCATCATTTGCGCCGCTCCCTGTATGCGCCCCGCCTCGCGTTTGCCGAACAAATCCGCCCATACGATGAAGAACAACACGCTGAGACCGCCGCCCGCCAAAGAAAACGCGGCAGTATAGACGTAAACTTGTGCGAGAGTTTCGACAAAGGGAAACATGAATTTCGTTGCACCCATAATCGTAAGGCAGACAATCAGCAGCGGTCGAACTCCCGCGCGGCGCGCCATAATGCCTGCCGCCATATTCGCCGCCAGACCGAAAGGTACAGCCATAACGAGCAGAAAATGATAAGTCTCAGCGTCAAAACCGCGTTCGACGAGAATGTGTTCGTTGTACAGACCGATACCGGAACTCACGAGATTGAAAAACGAAATAGACAGTCCGAAAATCCAGAAGGCGCCTGTTCGGATTGCTGTGCCGAATGTCAGCCCCGAAGTCTCATCCGGGCTTTCACGCGAATCCGCGTCGGCAGCAAGTGTATCCGCGCCGCTTCTTCCGCCTGAATCTCCCGCAGCCAGCCGATCTCGACGCACGCCGACCAAAACCGACGGCAGACAAACGAGCAGCAGGACGATTCCGATGCCACCCCAAACCAATCTCCAGCCGGCAATGGCTATTTCGATGCCATTCACCGTCGCAACGTAATTGCCGACGTGTTCCAGCGCCCAGCCGACTGCTCCGAACACTGCCATGAAGAAAAACGAAGTCTGTATGGAATAGAAGCCCATCGAAACACCAAGTTTTCGTTTGGGAAAATATTTGGAAATTAAAGCGATGCTCGCCACCGACAGGGCACTCTGTCCGAATCCTCGCGTGGCAAGCAGCGTGGCGAACAAGCCCGTTTCGCTTTGTACAGCACTCATGCACAACACCGAAATGCCGAGCGCTCCGATAACGGCGATAAGCGTTCGCCGGCATCCATACCGGTCGAGCGCCGTTCCCGCAGGGATGCAAAACAGCGCGCCGAGCAGTGCCGTCCACAAATTGTAATATCCGTAAGTGATTCTGTCGATGTTCAGATCGCGTAGCAGAGCCTCAGTGATCATTCCCAGCCCCTGCGTTCTGCCGGGAAAGGTAGCTGCCATACAAATCGCCGCAATCGTGACGTAAACACCGCGCTGTCCTGCGGTCATCTCCGTTTTTCTGTTCATATATCGTAAAATGGATTTTTCACACAATTCCCAGTAGAACCAAACAACAAGCCTTCGCTATGCGAAGGCTTGTCCTTTCACTATGGCTAACATTGAAATTTTTAACGTATGGCTAACATTAACGAATGTATGTCCAGCATTAAAAACTCCAGAAATCACTTTCCATTTTAAGCAGTTCGTTTTTTATTCTTTCCGATTCCATCACGGATTCCCATCCGTTGGAGGTATAATCTTCGATTCTGCGGTCGTTCGATGCATTTGAAACTCTGATTATTTTCGACGAAAAATATCTTTTATAGAAAATGTCGTCGAAGGAAATGTTTGCCGTCTGGTTTTTGCCCGTGTAACATATAGTGTTTGCCAGCACTCTTCTCGCTTCGGGAAAATAGACCCAGAACAAAGCCGAACGTACTTCCTCGCCGGAAGCGGCATCGTCATCCTCGCTCACATTCAGTTTTTTCGAGAAAACTCTGATGGGACATATTCCGATGATTCGGACATTCATTCTCGAATGTTTTTTGTCGAAAAACCACTCTTCCTTCACGTAAAATTCGCGAATCTGTTTCCAGTCGACAGGCTCTTTGCGAACGAATACGGTATCGCCCGATCCGTCCATCTTTTCTTCCCTTATTTCCTTTGCCTTGGCGTCCATGCGTTCCATGATCTGGGAATAGCTGATTCGGGTTCTAAATTCTTCATCGTCGTAAGCGAGAATCTTCTTGGTTCTGACTCCGTGAATCAGCGCCTGCGCCAAGCTTTTGCGATTGTTCATTTCTTCGGTGGGATAGTAGAGATGATTGTTTATGCGCTCTCTGCTGTCTATGAATCGCCAGACAATCTCCGACCATATTACGTTCTCCTCGCTGACTTCCGCATATTCCATCGGCTTCTTTTCCTTAACCAGAGCTCGCTTGATAAAGGTTGTTCGCGGAACCATGTGTTTCACTTCTTCCGCTTCTTCTTCCGCTTCCTCCTCCGTTGTTTCCGCTTCGCTCGAACTTCCGATAGTTAGTTCGTTCTGAGCGTATCCGCTGTTTTGTTGCGAGGAATCGTCTGTCTGATTGTAGTTCTGGGAATCGTCCTGCGCATACGCATTGAAGGATAGGAACAATGCAATTGATATGCAAAAAATTATAAACTTTCTCATGTTCTTTGTATTTTCTATGATTAATTATTGAACTTTATACGATATGTCGAGTAATTCTCGTATTCCGTCCGGCGCTTTCGCTCTAATGTCCGTGATGTAGAGACGAGAATTAGTTTTGACTTTTTCCATGATTTGCCGCTGTTCGGACGTAAATCTGTTGCTCGACGACGAGGCTTCGCGAACGAAACCGCCCTCGACGACGCTTATGGTAAACGACACTACGTCTATTTTCAGGTCGAAATCGAAGTCTTCCGGCATTTTTGCCACAACGCCCTGTACGGTTGCCAACTGTCCTCTCGTTACGTTTTTGCCCGTGACGTTATACAGCGAGGGAACGGGCGAAGGAACTCTTTTTACGCGAAATTCTCTCGAACCCATGTTTTTGACTTCTCCGTTGATGGTTGCGGTGACCGAAATGGCGCATTTGCCGATTTGAGCCGGCCTTACGATGTAGGAACCGCCCGCGCCCGACGGAGCTATCGAAGCGCCGCCCGATATGTTTACCTTTACCGCCGCTTGCGGTACTCCCGAAACGGAAACGTCAACCGGGTTATCGACGCCGAGATAAAAGACGTTCATTTTGGTTGGCGACACCGCCAGCGAAGGTTCGACCACCATGTATTCGATTTTGAAGTTTTTGCGTTTGTCTGCGCCTTCACCGTCCTTGTAGGCTATGTAGCCCGTAATTATATTCGGTCCGATGGTATTGCCCGAAAACGGGATAACCGCCTTGCCGTTTCGCACCGGAACGGCTCTGCCTCCCACGTATGCCGTAGCCTGCATGTTTTTGTCGTATGCCGCCAGAAACACTTCCGCTTCGCTCGACGATCCCTTCATTATGGTGCCGTTAGGGTTGCTGACCGCCGCTTCGATGTCCGAGATTTTGATATCCTTTTTGCCTATCTGGTTTTTAAGATATTCGAGAGTGGAACTCTCGCAGTTCAGAACATCGACCTCCATTTTGCTGAGCAGAGCGATGGCGGAAATCATGGGAGTATCGTAAAACGTAAAAGTTTCCCAGTCCCTGATATCTATTCCTATTCGCGACGAAGGCTTAAAATCCAGCAGTCCGGTTATCGTCGCCTTCAGATTAGGGTTGTCCTCCGCCACATTGGAGAGAAGAAAATCTCTAAATTCCATCAGCTTTTTTCTCAGTTCGTATGCTTTTCCGTCGCTGTTGACGCCCAGCATCACGTTGTGTACCGATTCCCGGTCATCCTTAGCCTCGATATTGTCAGCCTCGATTCTGTTGTCCACAATGGCAAGAGAATTAGCTCCGTCGCCGAGACGTACGATTTCCATTTTGAGGTCTCGTATGTAAGCGGCAATTTCCTTTGTCTTTTTTCTGGTCATTTCAGCTTTTTCTTTCCAAGGCAATGCTTTTTCGCCCATTGCTGCAACCGCATCTTCAAAAAGAGCAAGAGTATGTTCATTGTTGTCGTTTGTAATGACGATGGTCTGCTCCAGTCCTTTTTCGATTTTTGCAAAAGCATCCAATATTTCGGCGGAAACATTCAGCGCCAACATTGCGGTCAGCACCAAATACATCATGTTGATCATTTTCTGCCTCGGTGTCAAATTTCCTCCAGCCATAGCAAGTCAAATAAGTTATCGATGAAAATTTTATCTGTTCAATACGGAGTTTACAGCCGTAAGCATGCTTCCGTAGATGGAGTTCAGATTTTCGACATTGTTGTTCAGTCCGACCATCTGAGTTCCAAGTTTCTGGGTTTCGCTTATGGTTACATTGACGTTTCCGAGCAGGCGCTGCAAGTCTTCGTTCAGCATCACATAATCGTTTTGCAGTCTTTTTGTTTCCTGCAGATACAATTCGTATGACGAATTGAGCGCTCCCATCGTGTGACCGAGTTTGTCGAGCTGACTGCGATAATATTCGTACCCCGAGTGTATCTGTTCCAGTCCAAGTTTCGACTGCTCGCTGAGATGCTGGATGGACTGAGCGTTTTTGCTGTACGAGTCCGCCAGATTGTTTGCCGAATCGCCCAGCGAAACGAACGAACCCGACGCGGCGTGAATTTTGCCCGTCAGTTCCGATGCCGCTTCCGCCAGATTAGCCACACCGGACATGCGCGATATGGATTCGGAGAACGTTTTGATTCCGCTTTTCAAGTCGTCGGCAGTCGATTTATCTATGACATCGGTGTATCCGCCGCCGCCCTGAATGCGACGAGGACGACCTCCGCCGCTGCCGCCCTCCTGATTGGGGGAGTCGTGGTTTCCGTTTTTATCGTTGAACTCCGGAAAAACCGTTTCCCAGTGGTATTCTTTGGGAAGAGGTTCAAATGCCGATATTGCGAAAATAAAGACCTCAGTCAACATTCCCGCCATTAGCATAACGTTAGCCCCCGTAAGGTGCAAGATTTTAAACAGCGCTCCGAGAATAACCACCGCCGCGCCCAATCCGTAGGCAACAGCTAAGCAACGCTTCCAAACTTTAGATTCAAACACACTCATATTAATCCTTTTTTATTAGTTTTACTTATAATTGTTGATATTTATTACTGCTTTTTATTTCAAAGTCTTATTTCAAAACCGGCGCATCTCTCACGGTTCTGAATCCCACGTAACTGCGCGCGCTGTCCTGATATTCGTAATCCCTTGCGCCGCATTGCAGAAAATACGATACGTCCTTCCATGAACCGCCTCTGAGACATTTGCGCTTTTGCGTCATTTTGTCTTTTTCCTTTACGTCGTGGTGATATATAGGCACCAGGTCGTGAGTGGATTCGTAGGAGTTTTCGTCGTAAGCGTCGCCGACCCACTCGGATACATTGCCCGCCATGTCGTACAGTCCGAAATCATTCGGTTCGTATTGAGCCACCGGAGCGGTTCTCGTGAAGCCGTCGAGCGCGTAATCTCCCCTCTGAGGCTTGAAGTTCGCCAGAAAACAGCCGTTTCGGTTGGTATTGTAGAGACTGCCCCACGGGTACAAGTTTCCGTCGAGACCTCCGCGCGCCGCGTATTCGTATTCCACCTCCATGGGCAGTCTGTAAGCGTGAGGTATATACTGGTTCTTGTATTTTTTTTCGTTGACGTGTTGCGTTCTCCAGTCGCAGTAGGCGGTAGCCTGTTTCCACGAAACGCCCACAACCGGATAATAATTGTATGCCGGATGCGAGAAATAGGAAATAGCCAAAGGATCGTTGAACGAGAAATGAAAATCGCGAATCCAGACCAGAGTGTCGGGGTACACGGGAATTTTTTCCTTCATAATGAAGGAACTTCTGTCCACAACATCGGTAATGTTGCCGTCAGTGTCCATGACCTTGCCCACGTAGCGTTCTTCTTTCGGGTTCCACCTCGACTGGGCTGCCTGATGCAAGTCGAACCATTTGTGTTCGTAATAAAGTTTTCGAACGTCCACAGCTCTTTTTTGACCCAGCGATTCCCCTTTGGAGTAGTAATAGCCGGATTCTTTCAGTACCGGATATTGGTCGTCGAAACCCTTCTGTTTGGGAGCGCCTGCTAATTTCGTTTTGTAGTTCAGCGGGAGATCTTCCGGTTCGTCATCTTCGTCGTCATATTCGCTTTCGACGACAAACCCGTCAACTCCGCCTTCGGCAAGCATCCGTCGTTGAACAGAATCTGCCGTCCATTGTACAAACTGCCTGTAAGCAAGATTTGTAACCTCAGTTTGATCCATCCAGAACCCGTCAACGGTTCTTCGCTTCAAGGGTGCATTCATAGCCCACACAACATCTTCGTCGTTGGAACCCATCTCGAATGAGCCTCTCGGCACATAAATCATATCGTTGGGCTGAGCCTCGAATCCTTTTCCTTTGCTCTTGCTGTTTTTGCTACAGGAGGGTGCAAAAAGGAAAGACAATGTAAGTAAAAACAAAAACTTCTTCATTTTACAATTTTTATAAATATCTTATACTTTTATACTTCAGCTTTTCTCTATTGATGTAAACAAAGAACTTATAAGTCAGCATAATTTCGTGGTTCCCGCCGGAAAACCTGCTCAGCAGAGCCGTATTGTATCCGTACGAATAACCCAGTCTGAGGTCGGGAAGAATATTCATTCCCGCAACGAGAGCCAGCGAATTTTTGATGCGGTAATCCAATCCCGCCCACAATTTATTTCGGTAGAACAACAATGCGTTCATCGAAAAGCCGAATGTGCCCAGATCGGTAAGCATCAGCGCCGACGGGCGAATTTCGATGTCGGGATTGTCGAGCGCGAGGCGGTATCCCGCCATCAGATAATAATTTCGCGGCACCCGAACTGCATTGTCGCCCTGAACCATCGTCGGACGAACCAGATGCGTGACGGATAAACCCGCATAGAATCGGTCGCCCGCATAGTATAGCCCCAAGCCCAGATCAAAACTCTGCTTCGAGTTCTTTCCCGTGGGGATTAAGGGATCCGTATTTCCGTCGGGCAATACCCACCCTTCCGATTCCAGCGTACTGAAAAATACTCCCGCTGATAGACCTAACCCTAAAGAACCTTTTCCTAATCTGGTTTTATATGCATATCCTAGATTAAATGCCGGAGTAGAAAGGAAACCCGACTGGTCGTTGCAGAACGAGAAGCTCACTCCGCCCTTTGCGCTTCCGATGTGCAGAGGTCCGTTTACGTTCAGAATCGTGACGTTAGGAGCCTTTTCAAGCCCGGAAGTCAGGATTCGACTCATCGCTATGACGTTATAGTAATTGCTCGTGTCGCTGCCGGCGTATCCCGGATTGACGAACGCGGGATTAAAAGCCGTCTGGCTGAACATCATATCGCTTTGCGAAAAAACATATCCCCGACATAACATCAATAAAAAGAACATTATTACTTTTCTCAAACCAAAATTGAGTTGTAAACTTTGTGCAAAGTAAGTTGTTTTATTTTTAATAACCAAGTGCATTAATTTTGTCTTTTTTAATGTATGTTAAAAAATTCAACTCGATAATTTTTGTCTGTACCATATCCATTTTAATGGAATCTCGTGTTTACAAGCGGTTTTGTAATCGTATTCCGTACAGGCGACAATAACGGGAGGGCTATCGGCGCCTCTCTCCTTAACCTCTATCCACCAGCGATTTGTTCTGTTGCTATGATAAAAAATCAATTGGGTCGGCGGAGTTTCTATATTTACAATAATCTTTTTGATTCCATTAACGTTATTTAACGTGTCTTCCTTGACGCGGTGAACGCATCCTTCGGCAATATGCCATACGATTTGCGCGATTAATTCGTTTGTTCGTTTGTTTTCTTTAAGATTTTTTCGTGAAAATATATTAACCAGCTTCATTTTGTCCGACAGTCCGGCATATCTGGCAATCGTGCACATCTCTTCGGAATACAGTCCGTTTACGCCGCTTTCCGAACACGATTGAACTTCGGATGCCTTCAGTGATGCAAAATCCATGTGCAGCATCTCCGAATCGCGCAACGGCGGCTCATAGACTTTGGGATCCTCTCTGAACTTTCCGAGCCTCAACGTCTCGAAATAATTGCTTTCCAGAGCGGTTAATATTTCAGGATCGCTCAGATAGGTCTGATAAGCCATGAGGGTTAAGTCGGACAGCGATTCGCGCTTTGCGTTCAACAGATAGTCCGTAAAATCGTTTTGCGTAATCGCAGGCGTCAGACAGCTCAGCGAGACCTTGCTCCCTGTTTGTGCAAGCGATTCGAAACACCGACCGAAGGTATCGGAGGAATTTCCCGCGACAATCGTAAATACCCCGTTATCCATCAATGATCTCAATATTTCCGGCAGCTTGTCCTTCTTTTTTGCCGGAAGGTCGCCCAAGTCGCCTATAGTTATATTGTAGGGAAAGTACATCGAGTACAAATGCTCTCTCACGGGATTCAGGGAAGTTCCCGCGCCGAGCAGAGCTATTTTTGTTTCGGGCAGCTTTTTTTCCACAAAATCAATTCCGTTGACAAATAAATACTTTGACTTCTCCGGCTGCTTGCCGAAAAGAGTTTTATCTACGGGTTCGATTGTGTTGAATATATTCGTCATGCCCTTAACGTGTTTTCTTTGTTTTTGCGCTTTTTGTCTTTGCGGGTTTCTCGCCTTGTTTCTCAATCAATTCCATACAGTTTTCCCGCGTCATTGCGGAACAGTCGGTGCCTTTCGGAATTTTGTAATTGTTTCCGCTGTAGGAAATGTACGGTCCGAATCGACCGTTGAGTATTCTTATTTCGCCGAAGTCCCGTATTAATCTTTCCTTATCTTTTGTTAATTTCTCTTCAATGAGTTCTACCGCTCGTTCCTTCGAAATGGTGTACGGATCGTCCTCCTTTTTGAGGGATGCGAACTGCTTTCCGAACTTGACGTAAGGTCCGAAACGTCCTATCGAAACGGTCAGTTCTTCGCCGTTGTATTCGCCGATTTGTCGCGGGAGATCGAAGAGTTTGATTGCCTCCTCCAGCGTTATGGTTTCCAGAAGCAGCCCCTTTTTCAGGCTTGCATACACGGGTTTTTCGTCGTCGGCGTTT
>JAITHX010000083.1 GCA_031279735.1 Prevotellaceae bacterium | reverse complement strand
CGAAATCGACAGAACCGAAGACGCCGCGGGGACACGGCATGGAGACGCGGCATGCCACGTCTCTACAAACGTGCAACTATCGTATAACCACAGTATATATAACATATCCCTGCTATCCGGTGCGCCCGCCGTTTGTAGAGACGCGGCATGCCGCATCTCCATGCCGCGTCTCTATGCCGCAGGCACTAACCACTAACCACTAACCACTAACCACTACAAGATTTTTCATTAATTTTGCAGCGCGAATTTTTAATGATCAATATATGGTGAATGACAATTACATTCAAATCTTAAGTCAAATTGCCGAAATGAGGCAGAAAATAACGCTATTGAATCTCCTGCCGGAGTTTGAACGCAGTTTCAATCGGGTGTTCGCTCTGTTCGAGAACGAGGGACTGGTGTGCAGCTATCCTCTGGGCGAACGTTACGGCGAGACGCGCACCGATTGCGAGGCTTCCGTTTCGGGCGAAACGGGGGAAAACATGGTGATTACACGTGTGCTTCGACCTATTGTCCACGAAAGGTCGGGGAGCGAGCTGTTTCTCGTGCAGAGAGGAGTAGTGATTGTGGAAAATGCGAACAGTCAATCCGCCGAAGAGCATGAAAACAGTTGATTTCGCCATCGACCTCGGCACCACCAATTCGCTGATAGCAAAGTTCGAGAACGGGCGGGTCACGCTGTTCAAGAATCCGGTGGGACATAAGGAAACTCTCGCTTCCGTAGTGGCTTTCAGAAAGGACAGGGTGATTGTCGGCGACAAGGCGCGGGAGTATCTGCTCAAGGATCCGGTGAATGTTTTCGGCGCTTTCAAGCGGCGAATGGGCACTGACGACGAGTTTTATGTGGTGAATATCGACGATAACGTGACGCCGGTCGAACTCTCGGCTTATGTTCTCAAGGAGCTGAAGCGCTTTGTCCGTTCGGGCGAAACGGTCGATGCGGCGGTAATCGCGATTCCCGCCTCGTTCGACACCATGCAGGCGAACGCAACGAAGAAGGCGGGAGAGCTGGCGGGATTCGACAAGGTGTTTCTGCTTCAGGAGCCTGTTGCCGCGTGTCTGGCTTATTTCAACGGGGCGGACGCGACGGACAAGTCGGGCTACCGGCTGGCTTACGATTTGGGCGGCGGCACGTTCGACGTGGCTCTGGTGGAAATCAGAGACGGAGAGATGAAGGTTGTTGACCACGAGGGGAACAATTTTCTCGGCGGCACGGATTTCGACGCTCTGATAGTGGAACACGCGATAGCGCCGCAGGTTGCGGCGGAAACCGGCGAGGGAGATTTCTTCGAGCAGCTGACGGTGAAGCACGGCAAGCACGAGAAACTGCTGCACGAACTCATGTATCGCGCCGAGGAAGCGAAAAAGGAACTGAGCGCGGCTGATTCGTCCGAAATAGAGTTCTCGGCCGAAATAAACGGACGCGCCCGCGACTTCGTCGTAACGCTCACCGCCGAAAGATTCGGCGAGCTGATATCCGGCAGGGTGAACGAAACGGTAGATATGCTGAAAGCGATACTCGAACGCAACGGGCTGCAAGCCTCCGACGTGGCGGAAATCGTACTCATCGGCGGAAGCACGTTCATCCCGCATGTCAGAAACCGTTTGCGCGAATCGACCGGAATAACGGTCAACGCCGGCACCGACCCCACCAGCGCCGTTGCGGTAGGGGCGGCATATTACGCGGCAAGCAAATACTACGAGCCGGAACTGAAAAGCCTCGACCGCGCAATAGACGACATAACCGCATCCTACGGAAACCCGGAAAGCGAGGCGCCCGCCCTGACGCTGGACTTGAGCTACAACAGAACGAGCCGCGAGGAGGAAGAGGTTCTGCTGGTGAAAATCAACGGACGCTTCGACGGATACAGCTACCGGATAGCGCGCCGCGACGGAGGATTCGACACCGGCACGGCGGGCGCGAAGGCGAAGTTCGCCGAGTTTCTGCCGCTGCTCCGGAACGTGCTGAACGTTTTCACGCTTTCGATATTCGATTCGCGCGGCAACGAGATTCATGCCTTGCGACAGGAACTGAAGATTTCGCACGGTCAGTACAACATACAGGGTCAGCCGCTGCCCCGCGACATCTGCATCGAAATAGACGACAAGGAAAACAGCGTCACCCGCCTCGAAGTTGTCTTCGAGAAAAACAGCATCCTCCCGCTGAAGAAGACCCTGTACAGAGAAATATCGAAAACCGTGCGCAAGGATTCCGACGACAGCATCATCATCAACATCCTGGAGGGCGACCGCCTTGCCCGCGCCGCCTCGAACCTGCCCGTAGCCTGCATAGAAATATCGGGACGGCAGCTGACTTCCGACCTGATAAAAGGATCGGACATAGAAATATGCGTCACTATCTCCGACAACCGCGAACTCTCGGTCGAAACATATCTGGTTATGACGCGGCAGGAGTTTAAAAACATATTCTCGGTTTCGGAAAAACATGTCAACGTGTCGCGCCTGCGGGAACAGTGCGCCGTGCTGGAAAGGGAAATTCGCAGCGGACTGAAACAGTTCAGCGCCGAAGCGGGCGAAGTGCACGCGGAACATGCCGGCAAACTGATGCGGGAACTCGAAAGGCACAGCAAAAAACTGTCGAAACTCTGCGAAAACGATGTGACCGACACTCGATATGTGATTGCCGAAGCCGTGTCGCGCATTTCGCGCGAGTTCGACAAAATCGGCGGCAGCGAACGGCTGGCTTTTCTGACGGAAGAGTATTTCCGCAGCAAGGAGGATGTGGAACACGGACTGTCGGCGGCAGACATGGACAAGGACAGCATGAAACGACAATTCGGGAAAATCCTCGAAAACGAAAGCTATGTGCTCCGCTCGCGGAATCCGGCGGCTCTCAAGCGCGCCTGCGATTCGCTGAAAGCGCTGCACAACACCATCCAGATGAACACCTTCTCGTCCATCATTTCGACATACTATGCAGTGAAGAACTTCGCGCCGGACAAGTTCGTCAACTACAACGCCGCGCGTCTCATCTTCGACAAGGCCGACAGAACCATCGACGAAGAACGCTACCCTGAACTGAAACGACTGCTCGTCGATGTATGCAGACTGCTTAAGCAGGAACCGTCGGTCAATGGCAAAACGGCGGATTTTAAGGGAACCGGAGTCGGGTAATTATGAATTATAAATTATGAATTATGAATTTCCTGACGGACAGTCGGACAGTTCATAATTCTCCCTACGTCCGTCAGGCAATTCTTAATTCTTAATTCTTAATTCTTAATTCCCGAAGGTAATTCTTAATTCTGGTTCTACTTGGGAATTGTGTGGAAAAAGTTTGCGTGTTTTTTCACCGCGTTGCGGTGTTTTTGTAACGCAAGGGGCGCAAAGGCTTCGCAAAGGGCGCAAGGGCTTCGCGTCCTTTGCGAAGGGCACGCGGTTACAAGTCTTGAGGGCTTGACCCGCAGCCTCCGGCGACCTTGCGCAAAGGACGCGAAGCCTCTGCGCCCCTTGCGAATCCTCTGCGTCCTCTGCGGTGAAAAAACACCGCGACGCGGCGAATAACCGCAATAAGAGAATAAGGGTGAATATATGCTGTCCGGATGCCACTAAGGGAGCTTTGAAAAATAAGGGTTTTATGGCTTTTCCACATAATTCACAGTAGAACCTTAATTCTTAATTCTTAATTTCCGAAGGCAATTCATAATTCATAATTTATAATTCATAATTAACAACGTGCAGTACAAGTCCATCATTCGTCTTTTTGAATATTGCGGCATCGACGGCGACAGGCTCGATGCGGGAAGGATCAGGAAGATCATTTCCGCCGAGTTCGCCCTTGCCGAATCCGGAATCATTTCCATCGACGGGTTCGATTACTCGAAAAACGATGCTCTCGCGGAAATAGATTCGCCCGACTTCGTCCGGAATTATTCGCATCACAAAGCTATCTGGAACAATGGGGCGCTCCTCGACTGTCTGGAAAGGAATAAGGTGACGTCGCCCGACTTAGGCACGCAAAAGTCGCTCGGCGCAAACCTCGACTTGGCGAGCTTCGTTTCGCCGTATTTCGCCGTGTCGTTCGACAAAATCATGCGCAGATATCTCCGTGACTTCGACTTCAAGTCGGCAAACAAATGGATGGAAACCATGAGTCTCCTCGACACCCCGGAGGACGAGGCAAGGGCGCTGGAGGGCATAAGACTGTATTTCGCGGAGTTCATCTCGCGGCTGAAGAATTCCAACAGCGTCACCTACGCCGAGATGTTCGCGGAACTGAACGCATGGGGAGGGAACGGCAAATCCTCCGAACTGGTCAATTGCTTAATGCCGTTCCTGCCCGACACTGTGAACAGTCTGGCGCGAGCGCTGATCAATTTCACGGTGGCAATACAGTTTGCCGACAAAATGCTGTGCTATTGCATAAGTCTCCGCCTCACCGAAATACAAAACCTCAGAACGGAACTCTCCGAGCTGATTCTCGAAAACCACAAGATATACAAGTCCCAAATATTTATCGACAGGAGGAAACTGCGCAAACTCGTGTTCGCCGACAGGAAGAAAGCGCGCAAACTCGCATGGATACCCTTTGTTCTAATCTATTTAGCGTTTCGCATCTGCTCCAGCCAGCAGTGGAATGTGCCTTACGAAACGCCGATAGAGCGAGCGAAAATACTCCGCGAAATGTCCCGAAACAGCAGCCGCAGCGAAAGCCAGCCGGATTTCAGCTATTCCGGCGACGAACGCCCTGCCGACATCCGGCAGGACAGCCCGCCCGCCGATTCGTTCCCGCTGCCCGAATCGAACGGAAAGTACAGCGTCGATCCCGAGCTTTTCAAAAAACTCCGACAGCTCTACTCCCGCGTGGAACGGAGCACGCTCGACAACATTCGCCCTGTCTTCGACATAAAAAAAACACAGCTGTTTTACCTGCGCTTCTTTCACGCCTCCCGCCGCGTCGATTCGCCCGTGGTTCTCAATGTACAAAACAGGACGGCAGAATCCGTTACGCTCTATATCGACGCAGGCGAAAGTTCGCTCCTGACGCTGAGGGTCGAATCGGGGAAAAAACTCAAATTGCAGCGAACATTCAACAGGCTTGAAATACTGGCGAGCGCGTCGAGAACTCCGGCGACAGTTTTATCCGCGCTTCTCGTAAAATCGCTCTTAATCTGCGACGAGCGAAATGTCGTCGAACACACGTTCGATTCCTTCCCCGGCACAGGCATCCTGAACGTCGATACGGACAAACCCGACAGTGATACGGATTTTGAACTCCTGTTTCTGCCCTGCGACAACGGCGACAACGGCGACAACATCCGAATGAGTTTCCCCGCAGGATATGTCGGCTATTAGTGGTTAGTGGTTAATTGTTAATTGTTAATTGTTAATTGTTAATGCCTGTCGGCTCAGTGTCTCCGTCTCACTCCACTCGTCCGACAGGCATTAACAATTAACAATTAACAATTAACCATTAATTAAGGTTCTACTGGGAACTGTGTGGAAAAAGTTTGCGTGTTTTTTCACCGCGTTGCGGTGTTTTTGTAACGCAAAGGGCGCAAAGGCTTCGCAAAGGGCGCAAGGGCTTCGCGTCCTTTGCGAAGGGCACGCGGTTACGGGTCTTGAGGGCTTGACTCGCAGCCTCCGGCAACCTTGCACAAAGGCTCCGCGAAGGACGCGAAGCCTTTGCGCCCTCTGCGCCCCTTGCGTTAAAAAACACCGCGACGCGGTGAAGAACCGCACAATAGCAGAACCTGATTTCTTAGGGATGTGTTAGAAATAACTTATAAGGGATGCAGTTTGGTTTTTTAGCACACAGATGTGACAGATGACACAGATGACGCAGATTTCAATTACGAATTACGAATTACGAATTACGTCCCGACTTAGGACGTGTCAATTACGAATTACGAATTACGGCCGACTGCGGCTGTACCACCGAAGTCGGTCGTAATTCGTAATTCGTAATTCGTAATTGAAATCTGTGTCATCCGTGTCATCTGCGTGCTAAAACCTGCCTACGTCAATTTCACTTTCCCTTCGCGAAGCTGTTTCCAGTATTCGCGTTTTTCAGGCAAAGACATTCCTTCGGCGGCCCTCGCCATCCTTTCT
>JAITHX010000076.1 GCA_031279735.1 Prevotellaceae bacterium | reverse complement strand
CTGCGCCCCTTGCGTTACAAAAACACCGCAACGCGGTGAAAAAACACGCAACCTTTTTCCACACAATTCCATGCAGAACCGCTTAATTGTTAATGGTCAATTGTTAATTGTTAATGCCTACCGGACGGGCGGAGTGAGACGGAGACACTAATTAATTGTTAATTGTCAATTGTTAATTGTTAATGCCTGTCGGACGGGCGGAGGGAAACGGAGACACTAATTAATTGTTAATTGTCAATTTTTAATTGTTAATGCCTGCGGCTCAGTATCTCCGTTTCACTCCACCCGTCCGATAGGCATTAACCATTAACCATTAACCATTAACAATTAATAATGAATCCTCCGACTTTCCGTCAGGCAATTCATAATTTATAATTCATAACTCATAATTCATTGGAAAAATCCTATCTTTGCGTAAAATAATTAAAGAGTATGGAAAGATTTTCTGATTTTATTGCCGAATTATCCTCATGGTTATGGGGATATCCTCTTTTGACGCTGTTGTTCGGGACGCATATATTCTTAACCTTCAGGCTCGGTTTCGTGCAGCGGCATATAGGAAAGGCTATCCGTCTTTCGGTGACGCGCGACAAGGATTCGCACGGCGATGTCAGTCAGTTCAGCGCGCTGGCTACGGCTCTCGCCGCCACTATCGGCACGGGCAACATCGTGGGCGTGGCTACGGCTATCGCCATGGGCGGTCCGGGCGCAATTATGTGGACATGGCTCGCAGGCATTCTGGGTATCTCGACGAAATATGCCGAGGGCTTGCTCGCTCTTAAATACAGGGTGAAGCGCGAGGACGGGAGTATCGCCGGAGGACCGATGTACTATTTGCGCTACGGATTGAAAAACAAGCTGGCGGGCAGGATTCTCGGCTCTATGTTCGCGGCTATGGCGGCTATGGCGGCGTTCGGGATAGGTTCGTCGGCTCAGTCAAATTCAATTAAGGACGCGGTATTCACTACTTTCGGCTTAGCCGGAGAGGTTGGGATATTCGGCTTTTCGGTATCGACGAAGGTGTTGACGGGCGTGGTGCTGGCGTTGCTGGTAGGTCTGGTGATAGTCGGTGGAATACGGAGTATTGCCCGGGTGAGTCAGAGCGTTGTGCCGTTCATGGCATGTTTTTATGTAGCCGGATGTCTGTGGATATTGACAACGGGCTGGGAGACATTGTGGGACAGTCTCGGCATCATTGTTTCGCAGGCATTTTCGCTTGAAGCTGTCGGCGGCGGAGCTGCGGGTTCGGCGATAATGCTGGCGGCGCGCTACGGAGTGTCTCGCGGATTGTTTTCCAATGAATCGGGGCTTGGTTCGGCGGCGATTGTGGCGGCGGCGGCGCGAACGCGCAATCCGGTTCGGCAGGCGCTGGTTTCGTCGTCGGGAACGTTTTGGGACACGGTGGTTATCTGTGCGCTCACGGGGTTGACCATAGTGAACACGGGGGCTTACGAATCGGGGCTTACCGGATTCAATCTCACGCGACTGGCATTTGCGGAAATTCCCTGCGGCGAGCTGATGCTCGGCGTGGCGCTGCTGATGTTTGCCTTCACCACGATTATAGGGTGGTCGTATTATGCGGAGAAGTCGATAGAGTATCTGTTCGGGCGCAAGTCCGTTCTGCCCTACAAGGCGGTTTTTCTGGCTATGGTGTTCGTCGGGGCGGTGTTTTCGATAGACTTGGTATGGAATTTCGCCGACATTACCAACGGCTTGATGGCGATACCGAATCTTGTCGCGCTGATTCTGTTGAGCGGAGTAATAGCCGCCGAAACAAAGAAATATATTAAGGGTGACGACATAGATAAACATTCCGACGACAGGATAATCGAGAGCTGAACGACATCCCCGATACGAAAATAGATTGTTTTTTAGAGTTTTTCACATTAGTTGACGATGGAGATGAAAGCAGGGAGCGACGGTAGAGATATTTTCATTATTTTTGTTTTCAGAAAGCGAATTATTGTAAAGGCAATGGGACTGCAAGTGAGTGGAAGTCAAAATAAGAAAGCTATTCGCCCCACTTGGACAACCTGAAACAAGTCTGGAAAAAATCAGGATTTCACGCTTGAGCGAAAATTACGAAACGGACTGAAAGTCCTAAAAATAGTAAGTTACGAATGTTTAAATATGTGAAATTATGAGAAATATTGTTTTGAAAAGAAAGTCCGTCAAACGGACAGGGCGACACCCTGAAATCCTTGCGAACGGGAATGTGTTGCAGAACGTGTTGCAGAATATGTTGCAGAACGTGTTGGTCGTTGTGAAGAGAACATTGTTAACTGCAATGCTGGTCTCCGCAACTCAGGTTGTCGATGCGCAGCACACCATGAAAAAATACGACGAGGTCGGAAATTTTTCGGAGGGGCTGGCAGTAGTTCAGGTTGACAACAAGCTGGGATTCATCGACAAGGCGGGCAACGAGGTTGTTCCGTTGAGATACGACGGGATGCTGGCGGGTCTGATAGACTTTGCGTTCTCCGACGGGCTCGCGCAAGTGAAGCTGAAAGGGAAATGGGGCTTTATCGATAAGGCGGGAAACGAGGTGATTCCGTGCAAATACGATCGGGTGGCGCATTTTTCGGAAGGTCTCGCCGACGTGCAGTTAAACGGCAAGTGGGGATTTATCGACAAGGCCGGACACGAAGTTATTCCCTGCAAATACGATCAGGTGGGCTATTTTCTGGAGGGTTTCGCCGACGTGCTTCTGAACGAAAAGTGGGGCATCATCGACAAGACCGGACGCGAAGTCATTCCATGTCAATATGACCAGATAGGCAGTTTTTCGGAGGGTCTCGCGCCGGTGAAGTCGAACGGCAAATGGGGCTTCATCGACAAGCAGGGCAGCGAGGTTATTCCGCCCAGATACGGACAGGTATGGTATTTTTCCGACGGTCTCGCCGAAGTTCAGCTGGCAGGAAAACTCGGCTTCATCGACAGAACCGGCAAGGAAGTCATTCCGCTCAAATACGAAGGAGCAAGGGTTTTTTCGGAGGATTTGGCGCCGGTGCAGCTCGACGGCAAGTGGGGTTTCGTCGATAAGTCGGGCAAAGAGGTTATTCCGCTCATCTACGAGGGCGCGGGAATTTTCACAGAGGGTCTCGCCGACGTTCAGCTGAACGGCAAATGGGGATTCATCGACAAGACCGGACAAGAGGTTACACCCTATAAATATGACTACACCGACCGGTTTTCGGAAGGTCTGGCAAAAGTTCACCTCAACAGCAAATGGGGTTTTATCGACAAGACGGGCAAAGAAGTGATTCCCATAAAATACGATCAGGCGGAGCATTTTTCGGAAAATCTCACTGAGGTTCAATTAGACGGCAAGCGAATGTATATCGACACATCTGGCAAACCGGTCATCTGCGAACTCTAACAGATTCGCCGCACGCTATAAATTTATTTTATTCATTTGAAATTTTCTTCGCATCCCGATGCAATGCAGATTGCAGACGGGATGCGAAGTTTTTTTTTTGAAAGCTCGCCATGTTCGGAATTTTGCTTATCTTCGCATCCGTTTAACGAAGTGTAAATAGTGTGTTATGAACGCTTGTGGTTTTGTATAATTAAAACATTACGAATTATGATGAAGATGTCAATTTACTCGATTCCGAACCTGATTGTCGGACGAACGGCATTGCCGAAAAATCTTTTAATCCTGTTGTGCATTTTTTGCACGACGCTTCGAGCGCAAAATTCGCAAATCGTCGCGGGGGTGGTGACGGAAACGGTTGGCGAAACGAACGAAGCTCTTCCCGCCGTGACTGTCATGGTGGAGGGAACGAACGTGTACGCCATGACCGACAACAACGGCAAATACTCCATCGCCGCCCCCGATGCGAACGCCGTCCTTGTCTTTTCCCTCATGGGCTATAAAACCGTGAAAGAAAAAGTTGGCTCTCGAACTGTCGTCAATGTGACGATGGAGTTCGAGGAAGCCAAAGCGCTGGAGGAGGTCGTGGTGGTAGGCTACGGCACAATGAAAAAGAGCGACCTGACCGGCGCTGTCGCATCAATAAAAAGCGAGGCTATCCAAAAATCCGTTCCCACGTCGCTCGATCAGGTGTTGCAGGGACGCGCGGCGGGAGTGCAGGTGCAGCAAAACTCCGGAATGCCGGGCGCTACAACGTCTATCCGTATTCGGGGAATCAGTTCGCTGAACGCATCCACCGATCCGATTTACGTCATAGACGGCGCAGTCATAGAGGGCGGTTCGGGCGGAAACGTCAATACCAATCCTCTGCTTTCCATCAATCCGTCCGACATTGTTTCCATGGACATCCTGAAAGACGCTTCGGCTGCGGCAATTTACGGTTCCCGCGCCGCCAACGGCGTGATCCTGATTACAACCAGACGCGGACAAAAGGGCGGGGCGACAGTAGCCTACAACGGCTATGCCGGCTGGCAGCAAATACCGAAAAAACTGGACGTGCTGAACCTGCGGGAATATGCCGCGCACAGGAATGTGCTTGCCGACAACGGAATGATCGACTATAACAACCATTTCGTCCGTCCCGACCTGCTTGGCGAAGGCACCGACTGGCAAAACGAGATGTTTAACACCGCCATGATGCACAGCCACAATGTTTCCATAGGCGGCGGAAACGAGGCGAACACTTATAGTCTCGGAGCGGGCTACTCGAACCAGGACGGTATTGCAACCGGTTCGGGATTCAGACGCTACAATTTATCGGGCAACTTCGACGCGCAAGCGAAAAAATGGCTAAAGACCGGTATCAATTTCTCGTTCTCGAACACGTTTCAAAAACTGACCGTTTCCGACCAGTCGCTGATACAGGTGGCTCTCCGCACTACGCCCGATGTGCCGGTACGCAATGCCGACGGCTCGTTTGCCGCATCGGACGAGCAGTTTATGCCGACCAACCCCGTAGCGATGGCGCTTCTAATAGACAATCACAACGAAACGTACGGAATACGCGGCAACACTTACGCTGAAATCACGCCGGGCGGCGCGGCGGAGGGACTGAAGTTCAGGAGCGAATTGTCGTTGAATTACAACACTTCCAACGGCTATCGTTTCCAGCCCACATACCGGCTGTCGCAATCCCAATTCAGCGACATGAATGAAGGGCGGTTTACCAAGCAATACAATAAATACTGGGGCTGGACAAATACCCTGACTTACGACCGCACTTTCAACGATGTTCACAAACTTACCGCATTGCTCGGAGGAGAACTCCAAAAGTCCGTCTGGTCGTATCTGATGGGCTTGCGCAGCGGTTATCCCGCCAACGGTTCGACCGACTTGACGCTCGGCGACGCAACGACTGCCGCCAACGACGGTTACAGCGGAGCCCTGCCCTTCGTTGGCATATTCGGACGTGTATTTTATTCGTATGACAACCGTTATCTGCTGACCGTCACTCTGCGGCGCGACGGTTCGACGAACTTTGCGCAGGGGCGCCGCTGGGGAACCTTTCCTTCGGCGGCGCTTGCATGGCGAGTGTCGGAAGAGGCGTTTCTGAAGGACAACGCGACGATCAACAACCTGAAATTGCGTCTCGGTTACGGACAAGTGGGCAACCAGAACATTCCGGATCATTTTTCATACATGATGCGCTACGGCATCGCCACAACGCCGTGGGGCGCTGGACTGTATGCCGACAACATGTCGAACGAAAACGTCACGTGGGAGACCACCGCTTCGATGAACGCGGGCATCGACCTGTCGCTGCTGAAAAACAGGGTGGAACTCGTATTCGACTGGTATCGCAAAAAGACAGCCGACTTGCTGATGTACGTGTATGTGCCGGACTATCTTCTTTATGAACGAAATCTGGCGTGGGGAAACGTGGGTTCGCTGCAAAACGCGGGAATTGAAATCACATTGAATACGGTCAACGTCGAGAACCGGAATTTCAGCTGGCGTTCCAGCGTCAATTTCTCCCTGAACAGAAACAAAGTGCTGAACATCGGCGGCAATTCGTCGGCACAGATTCTCGGCAGGGTTGACGACAATTCATGGGGCATGACCGGTCAAACCGTCATCAACCGTTCCGTCGAAGGACAACCTGTCGGGCAGTTCTTCGGTTACAAAGTCATAGGACGTTTCGAAAAAGCCACCGATTTCTATCGCAAAAACGACAATGGCGAAATCGTGCGCACGCCCGTCATGTCGGACTTGCCCATAGACAAAACAAGCGGCGTATGGATCGGAGACTACATCTACAGCGACCTGAACAACGACGGGGTCATCAACGAACAGGATCGCGCTTTCATAGGCAATCCCGAACCGAAATTCACATACGGCATAGGCAGTACGTTTACATATAAAAACATCGACTTCTCCTTCCAGCTCACGGGAGTTTACGGAAACGACGCGGTGAATTACGCCCGCCGCTACATGGAAAATCCGCGTCGCAATATTTCCAACCTGTTCTCAACAGCGCTGGATTACGCAAGAATCGACTTGATTGATCCGAACGGACCCGACGACTACCGCAACGTGAGAATCGCGGGAGGAGCGTCCCGCTCGCCGCGCCTGCCGCTATCGACCGCCACTTCCGATTACGATTTTGCGTTCTCCGACCGTTTTATCGAGGACGGTTCCTATCTGAGAATCCAAAATGTTTCGCTGGGATATAATTTCCCGCAGCAATGGACGCAAAAGATAGGCGTCGCCAGCGTTAAGGTTTACGTCAATCTGCAAAATCTCTACACTTTTACGAAATATCGCGGTTTCGATCCCGAAATCGGTGTTTCCTACGGCTATCAAGGCTCCATGCTCACCGGCGTGGACAACGGACGCTATCCCTCTCCGCGCATTTATACTTTTGGACTTAATGTTTCATTCTAAAAAAAATACAGGAACGATGAAAACTAAAAAAACATTTTTTTCGACGCATCTTCTGATTGCAGTGATTGCAGCGATTGCAGTGTCGCTGAACTCCTGCGACGGTTTTCTGGAAAACGAACCGAGCAACTATATCGTTGGAAGCACACTGACTGAAGAAAATCTTCCCATGCTTACCGCTCCGCTCTACAACAGGGCTTGGTACGGCTTCAACAGCAACTTTTATTTCGGACTGGGCGACGGCATGGCTTATAACCTGAACGCGCCTTATTCCGATTATATCTATCCGTTCAGCGATTTGTCCATTACCGGATTGACGGGACCGCTGGTCAGCGCGTGGACATCCCTCTACACCGTTGCCGGACGAGCTACGGGCGTTGTGAAAACCATAGAAGAAAGCCGGGCGGCGCAGGAAGTGAAAAATCGGCATATTGCCGAAGCGCGCTACATGCGGGGAACTGCCTACTGGTATCTGGCATCGCTTTGGGGCGACGCGATTATTGTGGACAACGAACAGGCGCTGATTGAAAATCCCATAGTGAACACGAATCCCAAAAAGGATGTTTACGAATATGCCATTCGCGATTTGGAATTTGCAGCAAAATATTTGCCCGAAACGGCAGGACAGGCCGGACATGTGACCCGTTACAGCGCTTTCGGAATGTTGTCGCGTCTGTATCTGGACTATTCCGGTTTTGCAGCTTCCAAATACGGCGAAAACCCTAATTGCGGCACGCGCGACGCAGCGTATCTGAATCTGGCGAAAAAAGCCGCCGAAAAAGTACTGAACAGCGGAGCGTACAAACTGATGGATAATTACGCCGACTTGTTCAAGATTGAAAACAACAATAACGCCGAATCGCTCTTCGCCCTCCAATGGGTGCCCGGACTGAACAGCTCGACCGGTTACGGACTGATCAATACGCACCAGGCGTATTTTGCATTCGGCTCGGCGGTCACCGGCGACGACGCAGCTTGGGGCGGCGGCGGAACCGGATGTCCCTACGATATGATTAAGGAGTATGAACCGAACGACACCATCCGCCGCAAAGCGACATGGATGGGCAACGGCGACCATTATCCCGAAATAAACAAGGCAAACGGAGGATTGACCTACAACGAGGCGACTTTCTCGGCGGCTCCGCGCTGGCTGAGCGTAAAAAAAGGAGTGACCGGCTCGAACAAGGACAATCCCGCCATCGGACGCATGAACTCGGCTTACGACAATTACATGCTGCGTCTCGCGGAAGTGTATTTGAATTATGCGGAAGCGGCGCTCGGCAACAGCGCCTCCACGTCCGACGAAGCCGCCATGGAATACTTCAACAGAGTGCGCGTCCGCGCCGGACTGTCCGCAAAAACAAGCATTACATGGGATGACCTGCGCCACGAACGTCGCATAGAATTTTGCCTCGAAGGACGCTACTGGTACGATCTGGTTGCCCGCGCCTATTACCGACAGCAGGAAGTAATCAATTACCTGAATGCCCAGAACCGCGGCACAGTGCCTCCCTATTTGTTCGATGCGCCCAACAACCTGAGGATAGACCCGGAACGCGATGCCGGAACGCGCGCCGTGGGAACGGCTACGCCGGCTATTTTCAAATTGCCGTATCCCGAATCGGAACTGCTTCAAAATCCTAAACTCGGAGAAAAGCCGGTGCCGTTTGAATTTACGGAAAACAGAATTACAGATTTGTTTTAACCATTAATAAAAGGAAAGACATGAAAAATATACCTTATAATAATAGGTCTCGCAATCTTGTTTTGGGACTGCTGCTCGCCGTCGTTTCTTTCGCCTCGTGCGAAAACGAAAAACAGGACGCCCCCTTAACGATTGCAAAGATTTTTTTGGAAGACGCGCAATCCTCCGTTCCCGACCGCGAAGTGACATTTGCCCGACTCGGACAGATCATCCGACTGCAAGGCAGCGGTTTCGTCGGTGTAACCAAAGCGTTTGTCAACGGCAAAAGCTGCTATTTCAATCCGGTATTCATTTCCGACAATTCGATGATGATACAGATTTCGGCGGATGTGCCCGTCATGGATGCCCCCGACAATGTTCGCAATACGATCCAGCTCGTTAAAACCGAAAGCAACCGGCTGGTTTATCCTTTTGAAATCAGAGCCGCAGCACCCGTCGTTACGAGAATTTCGCACACCATGCCGCAAGCCGGCGAAGAAATAGTCATCTACGGCACCGGACTGCACGAAGCGAAACAGGTGACTTTCCCCGGAGGCAAAGAGGGAACAAACATTTCGTCCGACGACGAAAAAGGAACATGGGTCAAAGTAACCGTTCCCGCAGGTATTGCCGAAAGCGGCTCGGTCACGGTTGTCGGAGCGAACGGCGGAGCTTACTCCCCCGCCTATTTCAACTACAAGGAAGGCTTAGTGCACAACTTCGACAACGTGCAGAACTATTCATGGGGTTCGGGTATCGACAATACGGCTTTAACCGCAACTATTCCCGCTTCGGGCAACCTGCCCAAATCGCAGGGCGGCTATCAGGCATTCAACGCCGGCGGAAACCTCGCCGCCAGCGGCGACCAGCGTTTCTGGCTCAACTCCAACGCTATCTTTTCAAATATCACGGACAAAATACCCGCCTCCGCCTCCGCCGACCAATGCGGAATACAGATGGATATATATGTGGAAGGCGCATGGAATTCAGGCATTATACGTTTTGTGATGGCCGACGGATCAGGCGCAAGCAGATACTGTATGCTCTACCAGCCCGTCTATATGAACGGCGCATACAGTGCGGCGGCATTTGAAAATCCGGGCTGCTGGTTTACCGTCACTTTGCCGTTCAGCCTGAGCGCGGATTACGAAGGCAAAACACTGGACGACGTGGTAAGCTCCATGTCGTCGGCTTCGTACAAACAAGCAGGTCCGTGGTTCGAAAACAGCGGTATTCCCGATGTTTTCGACGCAGTGCCGGCTACGGAAAAAATCTATTTCGACAATATCCGTTTCGTGCCGCTTGCAAAACCCGCATACAGCGACTTCCCCGAATAGGAATTAAGAATTAAGAATTAAGAATTAAGAATTAGGAATCATGAATAATATACGCAAAATAATGGCTGCATTGCTGGCAGCCGCCGGTTTATACGCCTGCTATGACGAAAAAATGGAATGGGGCGACCACTACACGCATCCGGATGCAAAGGATTTGCCGCTGGGACTGCAGGAAAAAATCTCCCGCTACGAAGCCTTAAACGCTTATGCCGACTTCAAACTGGGCGCGGGAATTGATTTTAATCTGTATATGAACGATGAAACTTATCGGAATATCGTCAACCGGAACTTTGACGACGTCTCTCCCGGCAACGAAATGAAACAGTCCGCACTGATGAAAAATGACGGAACGCTGGATTTCTCCAAAGTCGATCCCGTTGTTGCGGCGCTGCAACAGTCCGGTCTGACGGTTTACGGACATACGCTCGTGTGGCACAACCAGCAGCAGGCCGGTTATCTGAACTCATTGATAGCGCCGACGATTGTGCCTGGTCCGGCTGGCGAAAGTCTCATAGACGGCGGTTTTGAAAACGGCACGGGAGGCTTCTCGCCTAATTTCAATGCGCAGGATTATTCAATAGCCGACGATGCCGCAATCGAGGGAACTCATTCCCTGAAGGCGATAATCGGCGACGGCGCAAGCGGCAAATACGACGCGCAGCTGACAAGCCCCGCTTTTCCGATTATAAACGGACATCATTACGAAATTTCGTTCTGGATAAAAGCTTCCGGCTCAGGCGCCGTAGGCATTGATTTCCCCGACAGCGATTTGGGCAATCAGTATCCGTGGATAAACGGCGAAGAACTTGCGCCCGTGTCGGCTGCATGGACGCAAGTGACAATCAATCCCGAAACGACAGGCGCCATGCTGGCTTCGACAGATAACAATTCCATGACTTTCCGACTTCTGCTCGGCAAAAATCCATCCGTAACCTACTGGATCGACAATGCCGTCGTGATAGATTTGGATGCCGCGCCCGCCGAATTGAATTATGTGTCCAACGGCAACTTCGAAAAAGGCGACCTTAGCGACTGGAGCGCGCCTAATCCGAGCGGAGGAATTACCGTAACTGCCGACGCCAAGTTCGAGGGAAACTATGGACTGCAGGGAATCGCCGACGATGCCTCGGCTAACGAATGGGACTTGCAGTTCCAAACCGGCGAGATTCGTCTCGATCCCGCCAAAACATACACCATGTCGTTCCGGATCAAATCGGATATCGACGGCAGAGGACGCATTTCATTCCCCGGATTCGCGAACGAATGGCCATGGCAAGATTGGGACGGTTCGGGCGCGAGCGCTCTGTTCAATACCGGCGCGACATGGAAACAGATTTCTTTCGATTTCACGCCGGAATACAAGGAGGGAGCAAATGCGGTTAAATTCAGTTTCGATTTGGGAAAAACAGCAGGCGTCGCCTATTTTGTGGACGATGTGAAAGTGACGGAAAAAGCCGCCGCATCTCGATCGCATCGGGCAGGCCCGGTCGTTATTGAAAAACCTATGGAAGAGAAGGCGGAAATCCTTGAAAATGTCCTGCATCAATATATCGCCGGAACAGTTGCGCATTTCAAAGGAAAAGTCGCCGCATGGGACGTTATAAACGAACCCGTGAACGACAACGGAACTTTGCGCCAGGGCGAAGAAAACATGCAAGCCGCCAGTGTCTTCTACTGGCAATATTATTTGGGACGGGATTATGCCGTGAAATCTTTCCGATGGGCGCGACAAGCCGACCCCGATGCCAAACTGTTTATCAATGAATACGGACTTGAATCGGCAAGCGGCGCGAAAATCGACGGCTTGATTGATTATGTGAATTTCATCGAAAGCGAAGGCGCAGTCATCGACGGCATCGGCACTCAAATGCACCTTAATGTCAACTGGACGGATACCGTCGGCATCAAAACGATGTTCCAAAAATTGGCGGCTACGGGCAAACTGATAAAAATAACGGAACTTGACGTTGCCATAGCCAATTCGGAGAATCCCGAATCGCCGATTTCGCCAACGGCGGAACAGTACGCGCAGCAAGCGGAGCTATATCGCTTTGTCGCAGCAGCGTATAACAGATATATCCCCGAAACGCGGCGCTACGGAATCACTGTTTGGGGCGTTTCAGACAATGAAAAGGAACATCAATACTGGCTGACAAATGACGCTCCATGTCTTTGGGACGCCGATTACGCTCGCAAACATGCTTATAAAGGTTTTGCCGACGGACTGGCGGGAAAAGATGTAAGCGCCGATTTTCCCGGAACACTGGCGACAGGAAATTAAGAATTAAAAATTAAGAATTAAGAATTGCCGTCCGGCTCTATCACTCCTAAGGGATGTGTTAGAAATAATTTATAAAGGATGCAGTTCGGATTTTTAGCACACAGATGACACAGATTTCAATTACGAATTACGAATTACGAATTACGTCCCGACTGCGGACATACAGCCGAAGCCGGTCGTAATTCGTAA
>JAITHX010000069.1 GCA_031279735.1 Prevotellaceae bacterium | reverse complement strand
AAAGGCTTCGCAGAGGGCGCAAGGGCTTCGCATCCTTTGCGACACACACAGCGCAAAGGACGCGAAGCCCTTGCGTTCTCTGCGAAGCCTCTGCGCCCTCTGCGGTTAAAAAAACACCGCAACGCGGTGAAAACCGTGAGGAAGATTTTAAGACTTGTCTCCGTCGGCCGGACGGTACCCTATACCCCATACCCCATACCCCATACCCCAAACCCTATAATACCCAATACCCCGATAAAAATATTTTTGCAGCACGAAATAATTGTATTATTTTTGCACGATTTGAATGTAATAAATATTTTCGCTATGAAGTTTAAATTGTTTTTGTTCTGTTGTTTGTGTTTCGCCGGTTCCTGCTACGAACCGGACAAGTTGCCCGGGAAGCTTTATGCCGATTACGAACTTGCCCTGCCGCTGATAAGTAAAACCTATTCGATGTCGGATTTCATCGAAGGTGAATTTACGGATTCCGTTCCCGAAGTTATCGACACCGCCGGTAACTCGACGAACGGCAATACTGCTAATAATACCGCAATTAACGTCTATACCACCGGGGATGCCGAATATCCGTTCTTCCTCGGCGGATTGAACGAGGCGCAGGAAATAGCGTGGATCGACCCTCGCGCAGTTATCGAGGCGTCCGGTTTGCCGGCCGGCGTCAAGATAAGTCTGAAAGTGTATGCGCGAAACGTTTACGGGATTAAGAATTATTTCTGGCTGCCCGAAAACCACACTGTGGATCTTAAGGACGGTAAGGCTGAAATAACCGCCGAAAGCCCGATAACGCCCGACGAGGACGTGCGTCAATCCGACAAAATCTATTTCAGTCTTACCATACTGAGCGGCTCGGCGGTCTCTGCATCGACGAAAATAACGGTAAAGATGGGAATGAGAATGAAATTTAAAGCCAAATTCGTAGTATGAAGAAAGCGGTTCTCCTTATTTCGGCTTTTAGCCTTTGTCTCGTTTCCGCCGCGCAGCAGAACATGACTCTCTACCAGATGCACAATATCCTTCAGTCGAATTCGCTGAATCCCGCCATTGCGAGCGAATGTCGGTGGAACGTGGGCGTTCCGCTTCTGGGCGGCGTATCGTTTGCCGCCAGCACCCCGATGGCATACAATACGTCGGGCGCCGGACAGGAAACTTTCGACGTGGACGGAATATTGTCGTCGCTGAAAAGCACGAATCTGGTTTCCTCGAACGCCGGCGTGAACCTGCTGATGCTGGGCTACAGAACGGAAAACCTGTATTTTCAGTTCAATGTCAACGAACGGGCTTCGTTTTCCGCCTCCGTGCCGGAAGACCTCGTGAAGATTCTCTTTGCGGGTAATTCTCCCTACGTGGGCAAAAAACTGAATCAAAGCGTCTCCGTTTCCGGAATGCACTATCGGGAATATGCTCTGAGCGCGGCGCTCGGCATCGACGACGACACTTGGATAGGGCTGCGCGGACGGCTGCTGTTCGGACGGCTCAGCGTAATGGGCGTGCGAAACAATGTCTCGGTTTACACCGATCCCTCCACCTATAACCTCGATATTGAATCGGACATGCTCATGAGAGTGTCTATCCCCAGCAAGGAGGTGAATGCCGCCGACAGCGGCTGGATCAAGGGATTCAGCGCCGATCTGACACCAGGACACTTTATCATGAATCCCTCGAATCTGGGCGGAGCGCTGGACATAGGTCTGAACAAAAGGTTTGAAAGCGGACTGAATCTGTCGGCAAGCATACTGAATCTGGGCATGTTGAAATGGAAGCGCCACGCCCATACCTTCGCCAAGAAACATAAGAAGACTTATTCCGCTCCGTTCGAGGATTTCAGCGTGAAGTCGCTGACCGATACCGTGAAATACATGCTCCAGCTTAAGGACGACGGAGAAACCACCGCCTACTCCCAATGGCTTGCTCCGACGCTGATGTTCGGGCTTAGCTATCCGGTGGCGGAATACGTCCGACTGGGCGTGACGGGCTACGGAGAGTTTAATTCGTCGGGGGTTCCGTGGGCATTAACCCTGACGGCGATGACCGACAACATATCGAACGTTTACGGAGCCTTGTCGTACACCGTCACCAACAATTCTTTTGTCAACATAGGCGCGGGGATAGGCGTGCAGCTGGGTCCGGTGGCGCTTCACGCTTTCACGGACAATCTTATCTCCGTCTTCAGTCCCTTCACTCAAAAATACGCAGCCGTTCAACTGGGGATAAACCTCAAGTTCGGATGCGAGGAGGACGACGGTTACGGAAGAAACAGCGGACGACGGAGCAAATACAGATCCATTCCCTGTCCTTCGTTCAGCCAACGAAAGCCCTGTCCAAGCAGAAGATGAAGCTGGTCAAAGTTTACGGCAGCGCGGTATTCGGCGTAAGTTCCACTTTGATCACCATAGAAACTAGCGTGTCGAACGGAATCAACTTTCACCTTGTCGGTTTGCCCGACAGCGCCGTAAAGGAAAGTCAGCAGCGAATATACACGGCGATGATAGTGAACGGGTTTAAGATGCCCCAGAAAAAGGTCGTGATCAACATGGCGCCCGCCGACATCAGGAAGGAGGGCGCCGCCTACGATTTGCCTCTGGCATTAAGTCTGCTTGCCGCAAGCGAACAGATACCCGCCGCCGAACTCGACGATTACATAATCATGGGCGAACTTTCGCTCGACGGCAACCTGCGTCCGATAAAGGGCGCTCTGCCCATAGCGATAATGGCGCGGGAAATGGGTTTCAAGGGTTTTATCCTTCCGATGGAAAACGCGCGCGAAGCGGCGGTGGTCGATAAGATCAGCGTTTACGGGGTGGAAAGCCTGAAGGAGGTTGTGAATTTCTTTGAAGGCACGGTCAAGCCCGATCCGGTTGTGGTGAACACCCGCGAAGAATTTTACAAGAACATATCGAAGCACGACGTGGACTTCTCCGATGTCAAGGGGCAGGAAAACGTGAAGCGCGCCATGGAAATAGCCGCCGCCGGAGGACACAATATAATAATGATAGGACCTCCGGGAGCGGGCAAAACGATGCTCGCCAAACGCCTTGCCTCGATAATCCCTCCGCTGACGCTTCGCGAAGCTCTCGAAACAACCAAAATACATTCGGTTGCAGGAAAAATGGAACGAAACGCGGGCTTAATCTCGCAGCGCCCGTTCAGAGCTCCCCACCATACCATTTCGGACATAGCGCTGGTGGGCGGAGGAACATTTCCACAACCCGGAGAAATATCTCTGGCTCACAACGGCGTGCTCTTTCTGGACGAACTGCCCGAATTTCGCCGAAGCGTGCTCGAAGTGATGAGGCAGCCTCTGGAAGAACGAAAAATAGTTATCTCCCGCGCACGATTCACGGTGGAATATCCTGCAAACTTCATGCTGGCGGCATCGATGAATCCATGTCCCTGCGGGTTCTACAATCATCCCGACAAACCGTGTCTTTGTCCGCCGGGCGCAGTGAAGAAATATCTGTCGCGAATATCGGGACCTCTGCTCGACCGGATAGACATTCACATAGAAGTGGTTCCCGTGGCTTTCGACAGACTTGCGGAAAAGCAGCTTTCCGAGGACAGTTCCACAGTGCGCAATAGGGTTATCGCCGCCCGCGAAGTTCAGCGAAAACGCTTTTCGGACAACAAAGGCGTCTATTGCAACGCCATGATGAACTCCTCTCTCCTCCGGCAGCACTGCGAACTCGACGCCGCCGGTTCCTCTCTGCTGAAACGCGCTATGGAATACATGGGATTCTCGGCACGAGCCTACGACAGAATATTGAAGGTCTCGCGCACCATAGCCGACCTCGAACAGTCGGAACGAATAAATGAAAATCACCTCGCCGAAGCCATCAACTACCGGAATCTCGACAAGGAGGGCTGGGCGGGATAAAAACGCATTATAATAAGGTATCGATAAAATTAAGACGATTTATGAAAAAGAAAGTATTTGTCAGCGGATGCTACGACATGTTACACAGCGGACACGTAGCCTTCTTCGAGGAGGCGGCCGCTCTGGGCGACTTATACGTGGGAATAGGCTCCGATTCTACGGTCTGGGAACTGAAGGGTCGGAAAACCATCTACACCGAACAGGAACGGCTTTATATGGTCGGAGCGCTGAAATCGGTGAAGAAGGCATTTATAAACAAAGGAAAGGGGCTGATTGATTTCGAGGAGGACATCGCGGAGCTGAATCCCGACATTTTTTTCGTCAACGAAGACGGACACACTCCGGCAAAGGAGGCTATGTGCCGGAAGCTCGGCATCGAGTATGTTGTGAGCAAACGTATTCCTCACGGAAATCTGCCGGTACGCTCAACCACCGCCTTGCGCAAGGAATGTAACATTCCCTACAGAATCGACCTTGCCGGAGGTTGGCTCGACCAGCCTTATGTCTCGAAATATTCCGCCGGAGCGGTGATTACAGTCTCCGTAGAACCCGACTACGAGTTTAACGACCGCAGCGGAATGTCAACGAGCACGAGAAAGAAAGCCATAGAACTATGGCAAACCGACATTCCGGAAGGCGACAGCGAGAAGCTGGCGAAAATGCTCTTCTGCTACGAAAATCCTCCGGGAAAAACGGAAATAAGCGGCTCGCAGGATTCGCTCGGCATAGTGATGCCGGGGCTGAACAAACTGAGCTACGACGGAGAATACTGGCCTTGCAGGATAGAATCGGTGCTCGACGACGACATACTGAAATGGCTGGAAGAACACATTTATCTGATTGCCCTGTCGCCGCGAGTTCGGGAATACGACGTGCTTTCGGACACTCGCATCGACGCGGAAAACGCCAGACTGCTGAGCCTCGCCGCCGACGACTGCTGGAACGCCATCCTCGAAAAGAACCCGAAACGGTTTGCCGAAAACGTGCGCCGTTCGTTCGAAGCTCAGATAAAAATGTTTCCCAAAATGGCGGACAGGGAAATTTTCGAGCATATCGAATCCTATAAACCGGATGCTCTGGGCTGGAAACTTTCGGGTGCCGGCGGCGGAGGTTATCTGATACTCGTAAGTGAAAAGTTTATCAGCAATTCGCTACAAATAAGAATAAGAAAATGAAAGCAATAATTTACACCGCAGTGCTGGCTGCCGCCTTGTGTTCGGGATGCCTTCATGCTCAAAAAGCCGGCGAATGGCAATTCGGCATCAATTTCGCGCCGGCATTTTCGTGGGCGCCCGCTTCGGGCAACGTTTCGTCCGACGGGATGCGATTCGCCTACGAACTGTCTGTCCATTTCGACAAATATTTCAAGGAAAGATATGCCTTCTTCGCGGGCATCTCGTATATGAATATCGGAGGCGGAATCCGGAATAAAATCAACGAGCCGATAGCCCTGAAATCGGATATTCCGCCTTTGGAACGGATGAAAACGGCAAAATATTATATACAGTATTTAACAATTCCCGTGGGATTAAAGCTGAAAACAGTGCGACACGGAACGCTGACCTACTATTTTCAGGGAGCCTTGCTGCCGGGCGTAAGAATCGGAGGCTCATGCACTCCCGAAGACGGAGAGAAAGAATCGTTCTCAAAGGACTTAAACCTTATGACTTGTGCCGTACAACTCTCGCTCGGATGCCTCTATCCTGCTTCCGATCACAGCTTTATCAAGCTGGGACTAATATTCGACAGGTTTTTTACGGATGCGCTTAACTCCTCTAATATGAAGTCGTTGCCTACATCTTTGGGGCTACAGATTGGATTTGTGTTTTGACAGCTTGCGCAACAATATATAAGTACAGTTAAACAATGTTAAATCTGCAAGCATTTTAGTTTGCGGTTCTAAAATTATATGTACTTTTACGCGATTTTTAACAAGCGATAATTATAGTTAATTTATATATTGTATTATGAAAAGAGGAGTAGTGTTATTAATGATCTTAATCACTTTTTTGGGAAGTGTACAGATGTTCGGTCAGAATACCAAGAAAGGCGACAAAGCCTTCAGTCGCAGCGAGTATTTCAAGGCAATACAGGAATACACAGCGATCGAGGACAAAGTTACAGATCCCGCGACTCAAAGCCACATTAACTTTCAGATAGCCGAAAGTTACAGAAGAATGAATCAGCCCGACAAAGCCGAACCTTACTACGTTAGGGCGATAAAGGGCGGATACATGAGTTCCGACGTCTATTTCGGCTACGGAGAAGTGCTTCTAAAAATGGGCAAATACGATCTCGCCAAAAACGAGTTTGAAACCTTCAAACGTTCAAACCCCGAAAACAAACTCGTCGATGCGAAAATCGCTTCCTGCGCCTACGGAAAGATTACTACGCAGGAAAATCCGAAATACAAGCTTCAGCCGATGGAAACCCTCAACACCAAAGGAAGCGAGTACGGAATAGCCTATTTCAACAGTAATCTGATATACGCTTCGACGGGAAATCCCCCCGAAAACGCGAAAGCGATAAACATTTCGCCGCGCACGGGGCTGCCCTACTCGAAGTTCTACATGTCCGTCTCCCACAGCGGCTCCTACAACAAAGGCGAAGAAACCGTAGGGCTAAACAAAAACACCAGCGCCAATCAGGGGTCGTTCGCCTACGACATGGTGAACAAACACGGATACTATACCCGCTGTACGGGAAAAGCGTCCAGTTCGCAGTGCTATATCTATTTCGCCGAATTTAGAAACAATCAGTGGAAGGAAATAGACAACCTTAAAATAGAAAGCCGCAAAATGCCCATCGGCCACCCCTTCGTGATGCCCAACGGAAGAAGAATCTATTTCGTCTCGGTCATGGAAGGCGGATACGGAAAATCCGACATCTGGTACACCGACAAACTCCCCGACGGCACATGGAGCCGTCCCATCAACCTCGGCAAGGAAGTAAACACTGCCGGAAACGAGTTCTTCCCCTTTGTTTCCGAAGGCTATCTGTTCTTCTCCTCCGAAGGTCACGCCGGATTCGGAGGACTTGATCTGTACGCCTCCAAAATCGACGGAAACGTTCACGGAAAGGCGGTGAACCTCGGACGTCCCTTCAATTCGTCGCAGGACGATTTGAACCTCATCGAAAAACAGGACGCCACCGAAGGCATGCTGGTCAGCGCCCGCCGACTCAACAACAGCGACGACATATTCAGATTCGACGGATTCCCCTCGAACGTTACCGCCATGGGCAGAATATACGATTCAATCACCGGACTGCCTCTGGCAAATGTGCCTATCGACGTGAAGAAGAACGGCAAAGTGGTGGAAAAAGTAGTCTCCGACGAAAACGGAAACTATACGTTTTTCCTCGAACCCGATTCCTCGACCTACGAACTGTCCGCAAACGTATTGCATTACAATCCCATCGCGGTTGCCTACGCCACTCCCGCCGATCGTTTTGCCGCTCTGGAAAACTGGGATATGGCATTGATGAAATGCGAAGCGTTTATTTCCGGCGTAGTTACCGGATTTGAACGCGAAAGAGGAGGCACGCTCAGAGACCTCGGACCTCTGTCGGGTGCCAAAGTCATCGTGTTTGAAAACGGCGTCCAAGTGAAAGTCGTGGAAACCGACAGCAAGGGCGAATACCGCTTCGGCGACATCAAGGAGGATTCCAAATATGAAGTGAGAGGCATCATGGAAGGATACTTCATCGAAAGCAATTCGCTCCAAGTCGGAAAACTTCTGCAAAGCATAGACTTCTGCACCGCAAACGGCTACAATATGGACCTCGCTCTGGAGAAAATCAAGGAAAACATTCAGCTCAACAACATTCTCTACGACTACAACAAAGCCACTCTGCGTCCCGAATCAATGGCCGAACTCGACAAATTCGTCACCCTCCTGCAAAAGAATCCGCACATGAAAATCGAAATACGTTCGCATACCGACAGCCGCGGATCCGTCAAATACAACAACAAACTCTCGCAGGAAAGAGCCAAATCGGTTGTGGATTATCTCATAGCCAAAGGGATTCCCGCCTCCCGCCTGACCCCGAAAGGCTACGGAGAAAGCATGCTTCTGGTTAAGCCCGAAAAAACGGAAGACGATTATCAGGCTAACAGACGAACGGAGTTTACCGTGACGGGAATGACAGGCGAAGCTCTCTACGATACAAGAATGCCCGTATCGCAGACTATTGCTACCGAACAGATACCCATCGCCGGACCCGGCCAGTATCAACAGTATCCGCGCTACCCCCAGCGGCAGCCGCAATACCCGCAGCAGTATCCGCAACAGCAATATCCGCAGCAGCAGTATCCGCAGCAGCAGTACCCGCAGCAGCAATATCCGCAACAGCAGTACCCGCAGCAGCAATATCCGCAACAGCAGTACCCGCAGCAGCAGCAACAACAGCAGCAGCAGCAGTACCAGCAACAGCAGCAGTACCAGCAGCAGCCGGCAACAAACGCGCAGAATATGCCGTTCAGAATACAAGTGTTCGCCTCAAGCAAATACGATTTGAGCAAACCCGAGTTCCACCGCCTCAAACAACAGTTCAATCTGGATGTTTATGCCGAATTTTCGGGTGGCGTTTACAGATATTTTGTCGGCGGATATTCGTCCATGAACGAAGCCAAGGCTATGTGCGACAGAATAAACTCTATGTTTGGAACGCAATATTTCCCTAAAGCAAAATAAAAACGGAATATATAAATTTGTGCACGCATGAAAAGAACATTAATTATAACAGCAATATTTTTGCCGCTCTTACTGCAGGGACAAAACGACATACAGTTGTCCCAGCAGTTCCTGAGCAGGGTGAACTATAATCCGGCTGCAACAGGCGCATCGAACTACGTCAATGCATTCCTGATAGCGCGGCAGCAATGGATAGGGTTCAGAGAAGCCCCGAGCACGCAGGTGCTTAACGCTCACAGTTATTTCAATCAGATTAACTCGGGCATGGGGCTTTCGGTAACGAACGACAGGGTGGGAGCCGCCGAATCGTCGATTAATGCAAAATTCGCTTACGCCTATTACCTGCATTTCGAAGAGAGTTACCTCGCTTTCGGTCTCGGTGCCGGAATCCTCTACAAAAATGTGGACGTCAATAAGCTCAGACCCGAAAGCGGCAGACCCGAAAGCGACCCCACCCTGAACGCCTACATCAACGACCGCTCGAACAAGGTCAATCCCGACTTCGACTTCGGCGTAGAGTTCAATATGGTGAACGTTCAGGTCGGCGCATCGGTAACCCACCTGCACAAGTCGCCCCTGAAAATAAAAAACTTTGAATCGGGACGCCACTTCTATCTGTACGGAAAATACACCTATCAGATAGACGAAAACTGGAAAATCGCCCCCTCCTTAATAGGACAGCTGAGCGCATGGCCTATCATGCAGATAGATGTCAATGCTCTGGCAACCTACAAGGAAAGATTCTGGTTCGGATTATCCTTCCGTTCGAGTGAAAGCGTTATCGCTGAAAGCGTGGTCGGAATACTCGGACTGTATGTCACAGACTTTTTAGGTCTCGGTTATTCTTACGACTTTAATCCGGGTCCTCTGAAAAAATACTCCAGCGGCTCGCACGAAATATCGCTTCGAGTGCGAATCAGCAAGGGAGACGACGGCGGCGGAAAAACTCCCCGTTTCTTTGAATAAACGTGTAAATTTCGCGACTTCAACTGGTGGAAGAGTGGAAAGTTTCTTTCCGCTCTTCTCTTTTTTGGTTCTACTGGAAATTGTGTGGAAAAGCCATAAAACCCTTATTTTTCAAAGTGCCCTTAGCAGCCTCCGGACAGCATATATTCACCCTTATTAAAGGATTGTGCGGTTCTTCACCGCGTCGCGGTGTTTTTTTACCGCAAGGGGCGCAGAGGCTTCGCAGAGGGCGCAAAGGCTTCGCGTCCTTCGCGTCCTTTGCGTCCTTTGCGCAAGGTCGCCGGAAGCTGCGGTTAAGGGATGTGTTAGAAATAACTTATAAGGGATGCAGTTCGGGTTTTTAGCACACAGATGACACAGATGACACAGATGACGCAGATTTACGCGGATTTGAATCTGTGTCATCCGCGTCATCTGTGTGCTAAGTTATTTCTAACACATCCCTAAGCCCTCAAGACCAGTAACCGCGCCTTTCGCAAAGGACGCGAAGCCCCTGCGCCCTTTGCGTTACAAAAACACCGCAACGCGGTGAAAAAACACGCAAACTTTTTCCACACAATTCCCAGTAGAACCTCTTTTTTTTTGGGGGGGTGTTGGAAATAACTTCAGAGTTCCAGTTGTGCCGCAGAAAAAGCATGGATGGCCGCCATGCGACAAGCTGTGAAATACATGGCAGTATGGACTGCCGCAATCGCTTTGCAGGAAGAGGTTGCAAACCGGTGTATGCTGCAAATGCTGAAAGACGCAAATGCGGTGAACGATACATTTAAAAGGCAGTATAAAACTATCAGGCGAGGATGCGGGAGATGAACGCAAGATGAGAGGAGACTTTCACGTTCGGTTCTGCGGGAGGTTTGGGGTGAAATTCCCCTTACCTACCCGGCACCTAAAAAATCTATATACATATAAAACAGGGAAATAGTCGATAGACGAGAGGAAAACAAAGTGGCACAGTTTTGGAAAAAAAACAGAGTAACTGCTCAAAGACTTCGCAGGTTGGGCGGAGCGTCTCGCTCCGCCCAACCTGCGAAATGTATGATTTTTCTAAAAAGTGTGCGATTTGTTTTCGGTCGTGTGACGCGCCGCCACTCGGTCGTGTGGTCTGTCTCCACTCGGTCGTGTGGTCTGTCTCCACACGGGCGAGTGGTCTGGCTCCACACGGTCGAGTGGTCTGTCTCCACGCGGTCGTGTGACATGGCGACTGGGTGTCCAAAATACGGGGGCAAGTCTTAAAATCTTCATCCCGAATTTTGGACAGCCCGCCAAATACGCCCTATTATACTTCTGTCGTGTTAAAATTGCGGGATAGCGGCGGCGATGTAGAGACGCGATTTATCGCGTCTCCAAGACACGATAAATCACGTCTCTACATCGCCGCTGCTATCCCGCAATTTTAACACGACGGAAGTATAATATACCGGCGAAGCCTTCGTGTTTCTTCGCGCCTTCTTCGTGTTTCTTCGTGTAATAAACATGTAACAAAAATATTATGACACGAAGAAACACGAAGAAGGCGCGAAGAAACACGAAGGCTTTGCAGGTATATTATGGGGTATGGGACTGGCTGCATATAACGCGGATTCGACAGATTCACGCAGATTCAAATCGGCGTAAATCTGTCGAATCCGTGTCGTCCGCGTGCTGCGTTCGTCCATTTCGAGGAGGTTGACCTTGTCGGGCGACATCCGCGAATCCGCGCTTGCGAACTCCGCCCGCTCCTCCGGCGTTGTTTCGCGGGCGATAGCCGCGCCGGTCGGACAGTTGTTCGCTGCATTGTCTTTTACAAACGATCGATTTCATCATGTTTCATCAATCTCAATATCCGTGTTCGCATGGATTTTCCAGCGATTGTTTCCGCAGTTTCCGCGTATCGGGTGTCTGGAGCTAAGCGGGACGCAATTCAATCGCTTGCCGCAGGCTTGCAGCTGCCTATACAGAGTATCGGCTTGTTTTCGTTCGTTCAAAACGTTTTCCAGCAGAAAGCCCAGTCGCTGAACGGCGGGAACCGTCGTATGGTCGAACAATTCGCGGGAGGCTTTTGAAAAATCCGTCTGTTCGATCAGTTCCGCCAGTACGGTCGCCGCTCTCGCCATGCCTCCCGCATATTGTTCGTACTGCACGAGGTCGATAGCCGTGAGTTCGGGATTCGAGAAGGTAACGACGCCGGTTTCCGAGTTCTTCGTCTTTAGGAATTTTTCGGGAATAGACCTGCGATACAGCCATTCCAGCGAACTGTTCTTCGTTTCGGATACGGACGATTTCGGATACACCGTCATTACCGCGAATTTTTGCGGACGCTGATGTGCTGCGCCCATCAATTCCGCCGCGTTAAGCAGACATATATAATAGGGCTTCTTCAGAAACGCCATCAATCGTTCAATGTAATAAATTGGAGGCACAATGTTTTTTGCGGCGTAGCGGGTCGGAATTATCACGTAGAATCCTCTGTACACCGGCAGTATCCTCTTTTGCACGCTTTGTCTGTACAACTCGCTCCTTAACGTCCGTTCGGAATGTTTCGCGAATGCGCCGCGTATTTCTTCCACCGAAAAAGTCGGCATCCCCGTCACTTCCCGCTCCCTTATCCATTCTCTTACCGTCATTGCGTTTTTTAGTGCAAAGGTAATCGAAAAACGATGACTTTTGCACTAAAATCAGCATTTCGCGGAGAAACAAAACGTCGGAATCCGTTTTTTGGTGGTGGCGTGAATCCGTTGATCCTATCCCTGAAGGTACCGGTTTTGTAATAAGAAATCAGGTTCTGCTACTAAAGGATTGTGCGGTTCTTCACCGCGTCGCGGTGTTTTTTTTACCGCAAGGGGCGCAGAGGCTTCGCAGAGGACGCAAAGGCTTCGCGTCCTTTGCGAAGCCTTTGCGCAAGGTCGCCGAAT
>JAITHX010000064.1 GCA_031279735.1 Prevotellaceae bacterium | reverse complement strand
GGGGTCATAGTGAAATTCATGCCAAAGATCTGTAATGCCGTCTATCAGCAGGCGTATTTGTTCGTCGGAAAGGCGGTTTTCCGGTGGCAAATAAATTTGCTCAATACCGAAAATACTTTCCATTGTGTGTTCCTCCTCCTCCAGCGACATTTCCAGATCAATCACATCGCGCAGGCATTCCATTTCTTCCGGCAATTCCAGATAGCGCGGCGAAGGGCGATTTTGTTTTGCTTCATGGAGCATTTCAAGCAGTTGTGTTACGTAAAGTTGCATAATCTCTTAGGTATTTAATCAATATGATATATTATTCATAATTCTATTCGTAGTTTTCCGACAGCACTTTGATTTCCGTTCTGCGGTTGAGTGAATGACAGGTTTCTTTGTCGCTGTTATTCTTAAGGGCGTTGATGAACGCTTCCGACAGTATTTGTCCCTGTTTGAGGAACGGATATTTTTTGGCAATGTCGGCCGTGATTTTTCGCGGCTGCGATTCGCCCATGCCTGTGGCTTGCATCCGTTCGTCGTCGATTCCGTTCAGCGCGAGGTAATCGACTACTGCCTGCGCCCGCCGTTGCGACAGGTTCATGTTTGCCGCGTCGGTGCCTCGGTTGTCGGTGTGGGCGATGAGCGAGATGATGATTTTCGGATTGTCGTTCATCAGATTAATCAGATTGTCGAGGGCGGCGGTGGATTCTTTCGACAGGTCGGCCTTTCCGAACTCGAAGAAGATGTTCGGGATTTCCACCGTTTCGGTATATGGAATAAGTCCGAGATTGATGCTAAACGTTTTGCTGTCCTTCACTCCGACGGTCGAGACTATGCCCGATTTGCCGGCAAAATAGCCTTTGCGTCTCGCCACTGCGCGGTATTCGGTGTCTTTGGAGAGGCGGAATCTGAAGGCGCCGTCTTTTTCGGTAGTGCGTTTCAGTGTGGAGCCGTCGCTTCCGTTCAGCACGACTTCCACTCGCGACAGACGCATGTTTCGTCTTGCGTCGCGCACAACGCCTTCGAGCGCGTATTCCGTGACGGGGATGTCCTGCGAGAAGGAATAGATGTCGTCGCCGCCGCGTCCGCCTTTTCTGCGGGAGGAGAAGAATCCGTTTTCGGTGTTGGCTTCGAAGATTATGGCGAAGTCGTCGGCGGGGGAGTTGAACGGTTTGCCGAGGTTTTCGACGCGCCAGCCGCCGTTTCCGTCGGGGAAGGCTTTGTAGATGTCGAGGCCGCCGTATCCCGGATGTCCGTTTGAAGCGAAATAGAGGGTGTCGCGGCGGACGAACGGGAACATTTCGTTGCCGGGTGTGTTGATTTGCGGACCGAGATTCACGGGGTCGCTCCACAGATTGTCCTCTTCGCTGCCTCGGTTTATTTTCCACAGGTCGGCGGCGCCGTATCCGCCGAAAATATTCGACGAGAAATACATCGTCAGCCCGTCGTCGGACAGGGCGGGATGTGCGGCAACCAGACTGTCGGGCGCTATTTTCAGTCCTTCCGGCTCGTTCCACGAATCGCCGTGCGGCTTGGTCATCATTATTTCGCATCCGTATTTTTCGCCTTTCTCCTGACGGCAGCGGGTGAAGTACATCACGGTGAACGCGGAGTTGAACGTCGGAGCGCCCTCCTCGTCGCGGGTATTCACGGCGTCGTCCAGAGGCGTCGGAGCGTTCCAGCCTGTTTTGGAAAGCACTGCCCGGTAGATGTCGGCGGTTTTCTGTCCTGTGGCTTCGTAAACTCTCGTTTTGCCCTTGCCTTCCTTTCTGGAGGAGGTGAAGAGGAGAGTTTCGTAGTCGCTGGAGGCGAACGCGGGGGCGAAATCGTGAGAGCGGGAGTTAAAGACTTTCATGTTTTCGACCTTGTAGGGCGTTTTCGTCTTTTTTCGCGAGGCGATGAGGCTGCACGACTGTTGCAGGATGAAGCCCTGACGGTTGTTGGGTTCGAGTTCGAACAGGCTCTTGAGGTGTTTTCGCACCTTGAGGGTGTCTTCGAGCATCAGCGCCATTTCGGCGCAGCGCAGATACACGGTTGCTTCGGAGTATCGGCTGCGCACCGCCTGCTCGTAGCTGCGCATTGCCGGCTGCGGATTGCCCGAAAGACGGTAAGCCTCGCCCGCCTTGAAATAGACGGCGGCTTTCAGCGGTCGTTCCTTGACTTTGGGCGCAATTTTCCGGTACAGCTTGGCTGACTTGTCGTATCCTCCCGCTTCATACACGGCGTCTGCCCTTTTGAGGCGCCTGTTGATGCCGCAGGAAGCGGCGAAAATCAGCAGCAGACAGCACGCGATAGCGTTGCGCGCGAGTATCGTTGCATACGTTTTATTCATGTCTGTGAAAAATCGGGATACAGTAAATATTTCTTTCTTTTGATTTTGAATTTTTCGAGGTCGTTCCGCCACGAATTTCTGATTTCCCTCGCGCTCGCGCCGTTCTCGATTTGTTTTTGCAGAAGCGTGTTGCCGGCGAGCTTGTCGAATACCGGCTTGAAGAAACCGTTCTTGATACCGTTCTTGATACCGTAATCTCCGCAGATTTCCAGTATCAGGTCGAGCATCAGTTCGCGAATGTTGCCGGCGTCGAAATCGCCGAAATACTTTCCGTAGCAGGTTTGATTTTCGAGCAGTGGCTTAAGCCGTCCGTCGCGCGTCGAGGGAACGAACGAGAACTCGTAGCCCTTTTTGCCCTTGAATCGCGGATGTCCCACGACCTTGAACGGGAAATCCGTACCCCTGCCCACGCTCAGAGGCGTGCCTTCGAAGAAACACAGCGTCGGATAGAGCAGGATAGCCTGAATGTCGGGCAGATTGGGGGAGGGGCGCACCGGAGGAACGTAGCGCGATTCGTGCGTATAGTCCCTGCACGGCACGACGGTAAGAGAACATTCGCGTCCGCCGGCAAGCCAGCCTTCGCCGTTGATCATCAGCGCGAGTTCGCCAAGCGTCATTCCGTGAACCACCGGAATTTCGTGCATCCCGACGAACGACCGACATTCGGGTTTCAACACCGGCCCGTCGATATAGAATCCGTTGGGATTGGGGCGGTCGAGAAGTATGAACGGAAGGGAATTTTCGGCGCAGGCTTCCATGACGTAGTGCATGGTGGAGAGATAAGTATAGAAACGCACGCCTACATCCTGCATGTCGAACAGCATACAGTCTATTCCGGCGAGCTGCGCCTTGCCCGGCTTGCGGCTGCTGCCGTAGAGGGAAACGACGGGGATGCCGGTGATTTCGTCGGTGTAGTCGCCCACCTTTTCGCCGGCGCCGGCAACGCCGCGAAACCCGTGTTCGGGAGCGTAGATTTTCACGACATCGACATTGTGCCGCAGAAGCAGATCGAGCAGATGCCCGTTGCCTGCCAAAGCGGAATGATTAGTTGTCAGTCCGATTTTTTTGTCTTTCAACAGATGCAGATAAGCGGAAATGTCCGCTGCCGCCGGCTGCTGCGCCCGAAGTGCCGAAGAAAACAAAAACGGCAGCGTCAGCAGAATATGAATACTTTTCAACCACTCGAAAACCATAATTTGAATTTTATTGCGCGCAAAGGTAAGAAGAAATTAAAAATTAAGAATTAAGAATTAAGAATTGCCTGACGGACGAAAGACTCGCGGTTCTCGCGATTCATTCGTAATCCTTCGTCCGAACGGCAATTTTTAATTTTTAATATTGGTTCTACTGGGAATTGTGTGGAAAAGGCATAAAACCCTTATTTTTCAAAGTGCCCTTAGCAGCCTCCGGACAGCATATATTCACCCTTATTCCCTTATTAGAGGATTGTTCGGTTCTTCACCGCGTCGCGGTGTTTTTTCACCGCAAGGGGCGCAGAGGCTTCGCGGAGGGCGCAAGGGCTTCGCGTCCTTTGCGCAAGGTCGCCGGAGGCTGCGGGTCAAGCTCTCAAGACTTGTAACCGCGCGCTCTTCGCAAAGGACGCGAAG
>JAITHX010000060.1 GCA_031279735.1 Prevotellaceae bacterium | reverse complement strand
GCCGTCAATGACAGTCGCGTCGTTTTTTTCTAAAACCGTGCCATTTTGTTTTCCTCATGCCTGTCGACTATTTCCCTGTTTTATATGTATATGGATTTTTCAGGTCAGGAACTCTGACTCTATCGGTAAAAAACACCGCGACGCGGTGAAAAACCGCACAATCCCTTAATCTTAACAAGGGAATAAGGGTGAATACATGCTGTCCGGAGGCTGCTAAGGGCACTTTGAAACGCGCCCTGAAAAAATACCGCCATGCGATTGTCCGCCGGGCAAAAAGAAGATACAAACGTACTAAACGGGCGTGGCAACGGCTCGTCGGACGTTATAAGGAATGTCCGCAAATGTTCTATCATTGGCAGCGGGGAATAATTCCTCCGTCTAATACAGACTGTTTTATGAAAAGCATATCGCAAAATGATACTGTCGCAAAAACAGCGCGGAGAGTCGGGGAGAGTTCGGGAGTCGAGCGAGACGGCAGGACACGGACGAATGGACGAATGGACAAATGGACGAATGGACGGCAGGAACACTCCCTGCGGCCGGACGGTCATTGCGGGCTTGACCCGCAATCTTTTCCATCTCCCGAACACTCTTCTGCTCTCCCCGCCGTCCGCAGGTCATTTCAAGTAACAGTTTTGCAAAAAATGCGACAGTCCAGTTTGCGACACAACCGGAGTTCTGAAATTGCGTATAAATCGCGCCCCTACATCTCACGAGTGTAACACGACAGAAGTATATCGCGCCCCTACATCTCGCAATTTTAACACGGCAGAAGTATAATACCGGTAGGGGCGGGGCTTGCCCCCGCCCGCGTAGATATCCGCCACGATTATACGGCTGTCGTTTTCCGGCGATATGAAACGAAAATAGGGCGGGGGCAAGCCTCGCCCCTACCGGTATTACATTGTTTTCTATTGATATGAAACCCCTAACGGGGTTTGTCCGGTTAGGGACTGAAGAGTTGTACGGGAATTTTGTCCGGCTTAACTTGACAACATTGACACCCAACTTGCGGATTTTGAACATCCGTCAGCAATGCTTGTCTCGTTGCGAGGAGATGCTTGTCTCCCTTGGAGGGAGATGCTTGTCTCGTTGCGAGGAGATGCTTGTCTCCCCTATAGGGAGATGCTTGTCTCCTCGTCAGGAGATGCTTGTCTCCCCTATAGGGAGATGCTTGTCTCCTCATCAGGAGATGCTTGTCTCCCCTATAGGGAGATGCTTGTCTCCTCGTCAGGAGATGCTTGTCTCCCCTATAGGGAGATGCTTGTCTCGTTGAGAGGAGATGCTTGTCTCCGCAGGTTGAGCGCAGCGTCTCTACAAACGACATAACCACAGTATATATGACATATCCCTGCTATCCGGTACGCCCGCCGTTTGTAGAGACGTGGCATGCCGCGTCTCTATGCCGCGTCTCCATGCCGCGTCTCTATGCCGCGTTTTCTGTTTTCAACTCACGATTTTAACGCGACGGAAGTATAGCGGGCAGGCGCGTCTTCGCGGCGGCTTCGGTTTGGTTGATTTCGGTCGATTTCGGTCGACCGAAATCGACCGAAATCGACCGAACCGAACAATCGTAGAACAATTGTATAACTATTGTATAAAACTATTAACTTTGCATCGAAAATAATGCAGTTGAAATTAATTAGTAATCGGAAAATTAAAAAATTGAGAATAGTTATGAAATATCTTTTGTCAGTAATATTCGGTTCTTTCGCGATTTTATGCAGCGCGCAGCCTACCGGATGCAAGGAAATGGGACTTAAGGGCAATCCTCGAAGTATCAGAGAAACGCAGTACAAGATGAACGACGTTAATCCCGGACTTAACGAAATTCTGCTGACCGTGTTCACTTTCGACAAGGATTGCCGAAAAGTGAGCGAAGTCACCACCGACCTCGCCGGCGAACCGAAAAGCGAACACAGCATCTCCTACGACAAGGCGGGCAATATCCTCTCCGAAAAAAAGGAAAATACCGATGTCAAGGGGCTTTTCAATGTGAAGTACAAGTATGACGGCGCCGGAAAACTTCTGCGCAAGGAGGTGCTTTCCGGCAGAAAGGTCATGGCGACCTATATTTATGCTTACGACGAACGCGGAAACCTGTCGGTTCTGGATATTCAGAAGAAGTCGCAGCTTCTCGACATCTTCGACGAAAAGTTCGAGTACCAGCACGACAGCGACAATCGCCTGACGGAGGAGGTGCATCGCGACGGCAAGGACTATAAAAAAACCGTGTTTGCCTACAACGAGAAAAATCAGCTGTCGGGCAAGGTCGAATACAATCAGAAGGGCTACGTCACCTACAAATACGAATACGAATACGACGACTACGGAAACGTCAGCATCGAAACCGCCGACTTCCGCGGCGACAGGATCAACAGCTACTCGTTTATCTACGAATACGACGAGCACGGCAACTGGATCAACAAGCGTTCTCTCGCCGACAACAAGACGTATTCGCTACAGATACGTATCTTCTCCTACGATTGACGCGCCGCCCCGCGATTGCCCCCACCCCGCCGAATAATCCCGTTGAAATGAAAGAGTTCACCGCCGAAATAAAACGCCGCGCATTGATGCTCGGCTTTTCGGCTTGCGGCGTGGCGCGGGCGGAACGTCTCGACGACGAAGCCGGACGTCTCGACCGCTGGCTGGACGAGGGGCGTCACGGAGAGATGAACTACATGGAGCGCCGACGATATTTGCGTGTCGATCCTTCGGCTCTGGCGGAAGGCGCGAAGTCGGTGATTGTTGTCGCCTGCAACTATTATTCGGACAAAAGGCAGGCGGCAGACGCTCCCGTTGTGTCGAAATACGCCTACGGCAACGACTATCATCAGGTGATCAAGGCGAAACTCAACCGTCTGCTCGCGTTCATTCGCGGCGAACGGAGCGAGGCGGGCGGGAGAGCCTTCGTCGATTCGGCGCCAGTGCTCGAAAAGGCTTGGGCGCAGCGCAGCGGAATAGGGCGGCTGGGCAAAAACGGCAACGTCATCATCGACGGTCAAGGTTCGTTTCACTTTCTCGCCGAACTGATTGTGACCATAGAGCTGGAATACGACGCTCCCGCAGCGTCGAACTGCGGCGCCTGCACTCGATGCATGTCCGCCTGCCCGACGGGAGCAATCACGGAACCATACGTGGTTGATGCGCGCAAGTGTCTGGCTTATCTTACCGTCGAATACCGCGGCGAACTGCCGGAGGAGTTGAGGCGCAGTTTCGCTGGACGAATGTTCGGGTGCGACATCTGTCAGGACGTCTGTCCGCACAACATCCGTTTCGCCCGCGCAAACCGCGAACCCGAATTTGCGCCCTCGCCCGAACTCCTGAACAAAACGAAGGACGAATGGAACGCTCTCGACGAGGAGGAGTTCGACCGGATGTTTGCAAAATCCGCCGTGATGCGCGCCGGCTACGACGGACTGAAAAGAACCCTTCGCTTCCTTTCCGGCGAAGAAGGCGGCGACAGCGAAAGAAAAACTATTTTGAATAAATAAAACGAAAACCCCCATTTAAACATTTTTTTATGATTAAGAAAACAGCTTTGATAACAGGAGTAACGGGTCAGGACGGCTCGTTTCTCGCCGAACTGCTGATAGAAAAAGGATATGAAGTGCACGGAGTGATGCGACGCTCGTCGTCGTTCAACACCGGACGCATCGAACATCTCTATTTCGACGAATGGATTAAGGATATCAAACAGAAACGTTCTGTCGAACTCCACTACGGCGACATGACCGATTCGAGTTCGCTCTTCCGAATAATCCGCGAAATTCAGCCCGACGAAATATATAACCTCGCGGCTCAAAGCCACGTGAAGGTTTCGTTCGACGTGCCGGAGTACACCGCCGAGTGCGACGCAGTCGGCACCCTGCGCATCCTCGAAGCGGTGCGCGGACTGGGCATGGAGCACAAAACCAAAATCTATCAGGCTTCGACCTCCGAACTCTTCGGTCTCGTGCAGGAAATTCCGCAGAAGGAAACAACTCCCTTCTATCCCCGCTCGCCCTACGGCGTTGCCAAACAGTATGGCTTCTGGATTACGAAGAACTACAGGGAAGCCTACGGCATGTTCGCCGTCAACGGAATACTCTTCAATCACGAAAGCGAGCGCCGGGGCGAAACTTTCGTCTCCCGCAAGATTACCCTCGCTGTGGCGCGCATTGCCCGCGGACTGCAGGACAGACTCTACATGGGCAACCTCAATTCGCTCCGCGACTGGGGCTACGCCAGAGATTACGTCGAGTGCATGTGGCTGATAATGCAGCACGAAACTCCGGAGGATTTCGTTATCGCCACCGGCGAAATGCATTCCGTGCGCGAGTTCTGCAATCTGGCTTTCGCCGAAGTCGGCATGGAGCTGGAATGGGCGGGCGAAGGCGTGGACGAAAAGGGCATCGACCGCAAGACGGGCAAAACGCTCATCGAAGTCGATCCCAAGTTTTTCCGTCCCGCCGAAGTAGAACAGCTGCTGGGCGACCCGACCAAAGCCAGAACTCTGCTGGGCTGGAATCCCACGCGAACTCCGTTTGCCGATCTGGTCAAAATCATGGTGGCGCACGACATGGAGTTCGTCCTGAATCCGAAATACATGTAGAACGCCATGAACAGAGATGCAAAAACATACGTGGCCGGACACAAAGGCATGGTCGGTTCGGCTATCTGGAACAATCTTCTGGCTAAGGGCTACCGCAATCTGGTAGGGAAAAGCTCACGCGAACTCGATCTGCGCGACGCCGCCGCCGTGAAGCGCTTTTTCGACGCCGAACAGCCCGAATATGTCTATATAGCCGCCGCGAAAGTGGGCGGAATCATGGCAAACAACATCTATCGCGCCGACTTTATCCGCGACAATCTGCAGATACAGCAAAACCTTATCTGCGAAAGTTTCGAGCATGGCGTCAAAAAGCTGCTGTTTCTCGGCAGCACCTGCGTGTATCCGCGGGACGCAAGGCAGCCGATGGCTGAAACCGAACTGCTGACTTCCCCTCTCGAATACACCAACGAACCCTACGCGATAGCGAAAATCGCCGGACTGAAAATGTGCGAAAGCTTCAACATTCAGTACGGAACAAATTTCATTGCCGTCATGCCCACAAATCTCTACGGCCCGAACGACAATTTCGACCTCGAACGCAGTCACGTCCTCCCCGCCATGATGCGCAAGATTCATCTCGGCAACTGTCTTCGGCGCAACGATATGAGAGCGATAAGAGCCGATTTCGACAAACGTCCCGCAGCGAACGTCACCGGACAGTCGTCCGATGCCGAGCTTCTCGCCGCCATGGAAAAGTACGGAATTGCTCCGGACGGAGTAACTCTCTGGGGCACCGGCGCGCCGATGCGCGAGTTTCTGTGGAGCGAAGAAATGGCCGACGCTTCGGTTTTCGTGATGGAGCACGTTGACTTTAAAGACGCCTGCTCCGGCAAAGAGATACGCAACTGTCACATAAACATCGGCACCGGACAGGAAATATCCATCCGCGCACTTTCCGCCCTGATAGCCGAAACGGTAGGCTACGACGGGGGAAAGATTCATTTCGATTCGAGCAAGCCCGACGGCACGATGCGAAAGCTGACCGACGTCTCGAAGCTGAACAGGCTCGGATGGAAACACTCGATCGAACTGAACGAGGGCGTGAAACGACTCTACGAATGGTATCTGAATTTCCCTCGTCCTTGAAAATACTGTTCATCGTGCCCGGTTCGGGCGACTCGTTTTATTGCGGCAACTGTTTCCGCGACAGTCTTCATGCAGGCGCTCTGCGTCGCGCCGGACACGATGTGACCGTTATGCCCCTCTATCTGCCGCTTGCCCACGAATCGTTTAAAGCCGACACTCCGCTGTTCTTCCCCGCCGTTTCGTACTACTTGGCGCGAAAGCTGTTCGGACAAAACGCCCTTCCCCGCGCAATGGAGCGGGTTCTCAACTCGAAGTTCATGCTGGGACTTGCCGCCTCGTTTTCCGGAAGCACTTCCGCCAAAGGACTTGAGGATATGACGCTCTCCATGATCACGGGCGACGACGGGATATTTGCCCGATATGCCGGCGAACTGATACGCGGCGTCGCTTGCCTCGACAAACCCGACGTCGTTCATCTGTCGAGCAGTCTGCTGACCGGAATAGCCAAAGCTCTGAAACGTACAATGGACATTCCCATAGTCTGTACCCTGCAGGACGAAGAACTCTGGATCAACAGTCTCGGCGAAACCCACGCCGCCGCCGCATGGCGGGGAATAGCCGACAATCTCCGTTATATCGACAAGTTCATCACTTCGAGCAATTTCTACAAAAACGTCATCCTGTCGAAAATCCCCTCCATTCCCGCTCCCGAAATAGTTTACCCCGGCGTCGATCTCGAAAAGTACGCCGCCGGCGCCCCTCCGGAAAATCCTACCGTGGGCTTCTTCTACCGAATGAATCGGGAAAACGGTCTCGACATACTCGCCGAAGCTTTCGTCAAGCTCAAAAGACGCGGAAGCATCGAAAATCTGAAACTTAAGGTTGGAGGCGGATTCTCGGGCAAGGACAAGCGCTTTCTCAAACACGTGAAACGCATACTGAATCCCTATCGGCACGACGCGGAAATGCTTTCGGAATACAATCTCGGCGAACATCCGGGCTTCTATCGCGACATCAGTCTGGCGTGCGTGCCGCTGCGTTTCGACGAGGGCGCGGGTTTGTATCTCTGCGAAGCTTTTGCAGCCGGACGTCCTGCCGTCGAACCCTCAACCGGATCGTTCGACGAAATACTGGGCAACGCCGGCGTCCTGTACTCGAACAATACTCCCGACGTTCTGGCCGACGCTCTCGAAACTCTGTTTGCCGACAAAAACTTGTTCCAGCGCTGCTGCAATAACGCAAAGCGCCTCGCCGAAACCAGATATAACGAGAAGATATCGGCGAAGCAACTATATGAAATCTATACAGCTATCGTATGACAATTTTATCGATTATCCCCGCCACCGTCGCGTCGCCCGTCACATTTACCGATGTTCGCAGCATGTCCAGCGGGCGGTCTATTCCGAGTATGATGGCGAGACCTTCGGCGGGGATGCCTACGGAGGTTAGCACCATGGCGAGAATTACGTAGCTTCCGCCGGGGATTCCGGGAGTGCCTATGGAGGAAAGCACGGTCATTCCGACTATGACGAGCAGCTGTTGCAGTCCGAGTTCTATGCCGAGCACTTGGGCGATGAATATCACGGCTATGGTTTGATAGCACGAGGTTCCGTCCATGTTGACGGTCACGCCCACCGGCAATACGAAGGATGCGGTTTCCTTCGACACTTTCAGTTTGTTTTCCACCGCGTCCATGGTGACGGGAAGGGTGGCGGCGCTGCTGCTCGTGGTGAAGGCGAAGATTTGGACGGGGTACATGGCTTTAAAGAAGTCGCGCAGTTTGATTTTCGCGAATATCCTTGCCGCGAGGGGATAGATTGCCAGCAGGAACAGCAGCATGGCGCCGACCACTGTCAGCGCGTAAACGCCGAGCGAGGCGAATATTCCCGCGTCGCCCTTGAAATCGACCACCAGCCCTGCCATCAGCGCCATGACGCCCAGCGGGGCGAGACGGATGATGTAGTCCACCATGCGAAGGATGATGTCGTTCAGTCCGTCGAAGAGCGAAACGACGGGACGCGCCCTGTCGGGACTTATAGTGAGCGCCGCCACTCCGAAGAAGACGGCGAAGAAGATCACTTGCAGCATTTTTGAATTGTCGGATGCGGCGCCGACAATGTTGTTCGGCACTATTTCGGTGAGGAAGTTCAGCGGTCCCTGTCCGGCGGACTGTTCGGCTTCGTTCTTCTTCTTTTCCGCTTCGAGGCGGTAGTTTTCGCGTATGTCGGCGATTTTAGTCCTGTCCACCGAAGCTCCGGGTTTGACTGCCAGTCCGACCGCCAGCCCTATGACTACCGCGAACACTGTTGTGACTATATATACGAGTATGGTTTCGCCGCCCATTCTGGAGAATTTTCCTATGTCGTTCAGTCCGACCACGCCCTTCACGAGCGAAAAGAACACCAGCGGCACGGCGACGAGCTGCAGCAGGCGGATAAAGAGTTTGCCGAAGGGAGCTATCCAGTCGGCAACGATAAATTCTCCGCCGAAGCAGAGTGCCGCGATTCCGAGCAGGATTCCGGCTATCATTCCGACGAATATTTTCAGGTAAACGGGCATTTTGGGCATTTTGGGCTTTCTTTTAACTATTGTCATAGCGATTGAGACGTATTTGGGTTATTGTTTTTTTCATTGTCGAAATATTGGCGTATCAGCTTGGCGATGCGCGCGCCGACTACGGGGGTCATCTCCTCCGCCGACAGCAGTTTGATTGCCGACACGGTTTTGAACTCCTGCATCAGTTTGCGCGCGCTGGCTTCGCCCACGCCTTTGATGTCGGAGAGTTCGGAAGAGATGAAGGCGGCGCTTCGCTTCTGGCGGTGGAAAGTGATGCCGAAGCGGTGGGCTTCGTCGCGGATATGCATCAGGAGCTTCAGCGTTTCGGAGTTCTTGTTGAGATGAAGGGGGATGTCGTCGCCGGGGAAATAGATTTCTTCCAGCCGTTTTGCCAGTCCGAGTATGGGGATTCGTCCGACGAGTTCGAGTTTTTCGAGGCTTTGTACGGCGGCGTTCAGCTGCCCCTTTCCGCCGTCGATCACTATCAGCTGGGGGAGAGGGAGGTTTTCGTCTATCAGGCGGGAGTAGCGGCGATAGATTATTTCGGACATGGTGGCGAAGTCGTCGGCTCCGACCACTGTTTTGACATTGAAATGCCTGTACTCTCGTTTTGCGGGCTTGGCGTTGACAAACACCACGCAGGCGGCAACGGGATTCGTGCCTTGAATATTCGAGTTGTCGAAACATTCGATTCGGCGGGGGAGCTTGTCGAGGCGCAAGTCGCGCTGAATGAGGCGAAGCACTTTGTCGTAGTGTTTTTCGGGTTCTGCGGTTTCGAGAAGTTTGAGCCGTTCGACGCGATAGGCTTTGGCGTTTCGTTCCGAGAGTTCGAGCAGCTTGAGTTTGTCGCCTTTTTGGGGTATGACGAAAGTTGCGCGGCTGGTTGCAATGTCGGGCAGAAAGGGAACGACGATTTCCTCCGAGAGTTCGCCCATGTTCCGCCGTATTTCGGCGATAAACGTTCCGAGCAGAACATCCTTTTCCTCTTCGATGTTGGTTTTCATTTCCAGAGTGTAGGACTGAACGATAGCGCCCTTCGCCACTCGGAGGAAATTTCCGTAGGCAACATCGTTGTCGAGCAGCAGCGAAAAGACGTCCACGTTGTTGATTGCGGGATTCACAACGACCGACCTCGACTGATAGATTTCTATCTTCGTTATCGCATCCTTGAGGCTTTGCGCCTCCTCGAAGTCGAGGCGCCGCGCAGCTTCATCCATTTTGGATTTGAACAGCTGGGCTATTTCGTCGGCGTTGCCGCGGATGATGTCGATGACTTGGGCAAGCAGGTCGAAATACTGTCGTTCGCTCTGCAAGCCTTCGCAGGGACCGCGGCAGTTGCCGATATGATATTCGAGGCATACACTGTGTTTTTTTTTCGCTATCGAATCGGGCGCCAGCTGCAAGTGGCACGAGCGCAGAGGATACAGCTGCTTGATGAGTTCGAGCAGCGCATTGACTATGGTAATGGAAGTATATGGTCCGAAATACTTTGAACCGTCTTCGACTTTCTGGCGCGTGAGGAAAATTCTCGGAAAGCGTTCTTTTTTTATGCATATCCACGGAAAAGTCTTGCCGTCCTTCAGCAGGACATTGTATTTAGGCTGATATTTTTTTATCAGATTGTTTTCGAGCAGCAGCGCGTCCGCCTCGTTCGGAGTTATTACGGCTTTAATATTGCGCGCCTTGCCAAGCATCGCCTTCTGCTTCGCGTTCTCGTCCCTGCCGGAGAGAAAATAACTCATCAGTCTTTTTCTTATGTTCTTGGCTTTGCCGACATAAATGATCTTCCCCCCTTCCCCGATAAACTGATAAACTCCCGCCTCAGTCGGCATTATTTCCGCCTTCTTCCTTAGCTCCTCTATTTTTTTATCGTCCATGTTCATAGGGCACAAAATTACTGAAAAAATTAAAAATTAAGAATTAAGAATTAAGAATTGCCCTGCGGAAATTAAGAATTAAGAATTAAGAATTAAGAATTGCCTGTCGGAAAAAAGGAGAGTTTTACTGACATAGAGCCGTCAGGCGGGGTGTCCAAAATCCCGTACCCGTATCAATCTTTAAAATTTTCCTTCCGGCTTTCACCGCGTTGCGGTGAAAGCCGGAAGGAAGATTTTAGGGATGTGTTAGAAATAACTTATAAAGGATGCGGTTCGGGTTTTTAGCACACAGATGTGACAGATGACGCAGATTTACGCGGATTTGAATCTGTGTCATCCGCGTCATCTGCGTCATCTGTGTGCTAAGTTATTTCTAACACATCCCTAAGTTGGGAACCTACCGTGTCACAACCGTCAATTCTATTATTTCGATATTATTGCCCCAGAACGCGAATCCGCTGCCGTTGCGCGGGGAGCGGGGCATGGAGCAGGAATAGGCGCCATTGTCGATAAATACTTCGACGGAAGTTTTGTCGAGTATGATGTCGGCGGATATTTCCATGCTTGTCATCTCGTCGGGGGAATAGAAAACGCCGTTGATCAGGTTGAAGTTCAGGTCGCAGTCGAGGATGCGCCGACCGTCGAGGTCTATGCCGGCGCTTGTTGCGTGCGAAAGTTTCAGCGTGGTCTTGATTCGCAGACATGCCGAATCGCCGAATCGCGACATCAGAGCGTCGGCATCGGCGGCGCTGATGTTTCGGGCGCTCGCCGCCACCGTTCCGAAAACGAGTTCCGTTTCTCGCGCCGGCACGCTGAACAGACGGATGCCGTTGCGCGTTGTTTTGAGACTGAGTTCGGTAGGCAGGAGCATCATCATGTTGAACGGCATGCCGGGCTGTTCGATTCGTCCCCATCCTATCTGGATGCGGCGTCCGTCGGCGGGCGGAATGTTGGCGAAGGTTTGCGCGGCATACAGGCTGCCGGCGGTGTAGTAGTGTTTGCCGGATTCGGGGGTGAACTGTTTGCCGTCGAACGTGCCGATCATGTACGTGCCGGATGCGCCGTACATCACCCATTTGCTGCGCGAGGCGTCGCCGTCAACAGGCAGCTCGAACAAGTCGGGACATTCCCAGAATCCTGTCGTGTGGCTTTGATATGTCCATTGCTTGAGGTCGGAGGAGGTATAGACCGAATGTCCGTCGCGTTCGTTCAGCACCATGACCCAGTGGTTTCCCGATTCATAGCGAAACACTTTAGGATCGCGGGTATCCTTGCTGTTCCATCGCGCGCGGGTGTCGAGCACGGGGTTGCCGGAGTATTTTGTCCATGTCCTGCCCTTGTCGCGACTGTATGCCAGACACTGCACCTGCTTTTCGGGACTGTCGGCAGTATAGAGCGCTATCATTGCGTTGCTTCCGAATCCGGCGGTATTATCGCGGTCGATGACGGCAGAGCCGGAAAAGATCGTTCCATGTTCGTCGGGCGACAGAGCGAGCGGGAGTTCTTCCCAATGCATCAAATCGCGGCTCACGGCGTGTCCCCAATGCATGTTTTCCCATTCGCGCTCGTAGGGATTATGCTGATAGAAGAGATGATATTCCCCATCGTGGAACACCAGCCCGTTCGGGTCGTTCGTCCAGCCCCGTCGGGCGGTGAAATGGAAGCGCGGGCGGTTCGATTCACGGTACATGCTGTCGGCGCCAGCTATTTCGTCGCTTTGCCGGATGGCGTCGAGTCCCGCCGGATTGCCCGCGAACGAGATTTCGAGCGTTTTCCCGCGAAGGGCGCTCAAGTCGCAAAAGACGTGATAGTCGGGAGCGGCGGAAGCCAGCCGCACGCGAAACTCCCGTTCGGGCTGTCCATCGACGGCAAAGCGCATCAGAGCGCGCTCGTCGCGGGCGGCAACGGGGATATTAAGGTATCGTCCGGTGATTTTCATGCGGACGGTTCCGGCGTTCCCCGCGCAGGCAAGGCTGAGGAACAAAGCCGGGAGGATGTAGAAATGCAGTACTCTCATTTTTGCGTTGTTTTTGTTTTGTTTTTTGTTTTGAGACGCAAATATAAGACATGTTCCGAACGCGGGCAAGCCGGCATCGCGACGGATGCATTCCGGATTGTCGCTTTTGTCTGAACTGTGATTTTTATGATTTTAATGATTCTTATGATTCTGCGGCGGCAAGATTCATGTTTGCCTGATGCTTGCCGCCGGTAGAATCATTAAGGGATGTCGAATAAATAACTTATAAGGGATGCAGTTCGGATTTTTAGCACACAGATGACACAGATTTTACAGATTTTACAGATTTACGCGGATTTGAATCCGCGTAAATCTGT
>JAITHX010000055.1 GCA_031279735.1 Prevotellaceae bacterium | reverse complement strand
AGGAACTCGACGAGGGTTTCGTAGGCGATGCGGTAGGCTTTGTCGATGGTGCGCCGTCGGGCAAGGCTGCGGTAGTCGTCGGTTTCTCCGGTGGCGAGGCTGTCGTCGGAGAAGTAGTATCCGGCTTTGCCGGTGAAGGTGCGGAAGGTGATGTAGCCGCGGTCGTTAATGGTTTCGACGTCGGTGTTTTCGGGCTTTCTTTCGCTGAGAAAGATGACGGTGCTTTTCACGGCTCCGTCGCGGACGCGCCCGATGTGCCGCTGCACGGGGATGCGGGCGATGCGTCCGAGAAGCAGCCCGACGGCGGCGCCGGCGCCGTTGAGGGCGGAGACGGTGTCGCCGAGAAGAACGCCGACGCGATTGTAGCTGTATTCGGTCAGGCTTCTCAGTGCGGTGGCGACGCCGTTCCATCCGCGCGCCTCAAGCAGGATGATGAGCGGAGCGAAGCGTTCCGCCGTTGCCTGTTCGGCGAGCGCCTGAGCGTTGTACATGGCGGGCCAAAGGTTGGCGGAAACGCCGTCCTCGAGTACACCCGGCGTCCCGTCGGGAGGTCTGTATGCGACGGCGAGCGCGCGCAGGCGCCCGTTGGCGGCGGCTATGAGCGCGCGGGCGTTGTTTTTCGCGGGATTGACGATGTCGGACTGTATTTCGGACTGCGGAAAACACATCAGCCACAGCTCCGCTCCGGAACCGGCTTCGTCGTAAAATTCGCGGACGGTTTTGTACAGAAAGGCGTTGACGCCGGTAGTTTCGGCATTGACGCCGAGGTCGGCGAGGTCGGCGAGGCGACGAAGGAGATAAGGAGTGGCAAGCTGGAGCTTGCCGGCGACGGCGACGGCGGAACAGGCGAGTCCCGCAACGCCGTCGGCGGAGGGACCGACGCTGCCGAGAACGCCGTTTTCAAAGGTGATTTTTACTCTGGGAAGCACGTTGTTAATTATGAATTATGAATTACGCCTTTTCAATTACGAATTACGAATTACGCCTGCGGACGTTGTTTCAATTACGAGTTGCGAATTACTGCCGGAAGGCGTAATTCGTAATTCGTAATTCGTAATTGATTCGTAATTGATTCATAATTTCTACAATATCGCCTTGCGGTTAAAGATAAGGTAGCCGAAGTTTACGAAGAAATACAGTTTGCCGTAGTTTCTCTCGTAGTAGTTGACCGATACGCTGAGCGGACCTATGGGAGAATGCCACACTGCCGAAGTCGAACCCATGAGCAGGTATTTCGGTTTTTTGACGTAGCTCATGTCGGGCTGAAGGGTTTCGTAGGGTTGAAACACGTAGGTGTCGGTCTGGAGCGAGAGGCTTTTTCCGATCTTCACTATCGGCTTTATTCCGAGCGCGAGGTAGGTGTTCGCCCTGTAGTTTTCGAGCATGAATGTTCGGCTGTGGGGGGTGGGCTGAAACACGGGCAGGATATTGAGGGTCGGGTAATAGTCGAAGAAGCGGAATTTGCTCGACAGGCAGATTTCGGTGTAAACTCCAAGCGAGAAGTATTTGTTGATGTTCAGAATGTAGTCGCTGACAAGGCGGGCGGATATCCAGCGATTCGACTGTTTTACCTGTACGGGTGTCCATGCGCGACGGTGTATTTCGGTGCCGAAGACGGTGCCGAAGGTGATTTTCATATAATGTCCCGCTGTGGGATACTGTTTGTAGTTGTATGTGTTTTTGTCGATGACGAGGTGGGGCGAGAAGAACGGGAAGTTGGATTTGCTGAGCGTGTCGGTCGATTTGAAATCGGTGGTTTCATAGTAGTTCGCGTTCTGGAATCCTACGGTGAATCCTGCGCGCGCTTTGGAGTTTTTCGTGATGCCGCGTCCGACGTTCGCCGAGAAAAATTCGTAGAACTCTTTCAGGAACGGCGGGCGTATGGCGTCCTGAAAAATGCTTTGACTGCCTTTGTAGAAGTCGTGTACCGAGACGTTCAGGCATATTTCGGCAAACAGCGGATAGGAGAGCGGGTAGTCCTGTCGGATTCCGATTTGCGCGGAGGAGTAGAGTTTGCCGAAGGTCAGGTCGGTTCTGAAGCGGGTCAGATAGCGGTTCCAGTTCAGCGCTTCGATGCCGGCGTAGATCATGTTGCCCGACGAAGTGGAAGCGTTTCCGCCGAGCAGGATTCTGAATCGCGGCGCGGGATTGATTCTGAACATGGGGACGTAGGCTTGGCTGTCGAAATTGTATTCCGCGCCGGGGTGGAACGACTGCACGAGGTTCATGGAGATTACGCTGAAGAATTTCGCTTCGAGCTGGTCGTGGCTGTATCGGGTTCGGGCGTTCTGGGTCAGGATGCGTTCTATGGTGGTGTTCTGGTGGCTGCTTCCTCCCGTCACCCGCGCTCCGTCATAGACGAGCGGGATGCATCGCGCCTTGAAACTCCGGCGGCTGGCTTCGAGTTCCTCCCCACTGCGCCGCACGGGGATTCGACGTTTTATTTCGCCCATTTTCCGCATTGTGCGCGAGTAGCCCGCTTCGACAAGCCGGTCGATTTTCCCGAAGTCGAGAATACCCACGTTCTGAAACCGCTGTTCGATAAGGATGCCCACCGAATCGGGAATTTCGTAGTTCGTGTCGTACATCAGCATGCTGGCTACCTGCGAAACTATGTCCGATTCGTCGGGGCGGTCGGGATTGGTAGAGCATTGACTGCCGATAACAAATTCGGGGTTAAACTCGGAGACCATCACGTCCCACGGGAAATTGTTGTAGAACCCGCCGTCGAACAGCAGCGTCGAATCCAGCAGCACAGGCTTGAAGACAAACGGATAGGACATGGACGCGCGTATTGCCGTGCCGAGATTGCCCGATTTCATCACAAAGGGTTTGTGGGCGTTGATGTCGGAGGCTACGCAGCGGAAGGGAATCATCAGGCTGTCGAAATTGTTGCGGCAGGCGGCGGTGGCACCCGATGTGAGCCTGACAAATTCGAGATCCATGCGATAGGGAGGGATTAGATTCGTGGGCAGCAGGGGCTTGAACGCTCCGCCCTTAAAGTCGAAACTCAGGTGAAACAGTTTGGGCGATTCGTCCATTTCCTGCGAAAAGAAGCGGTATTTGGCGGGAATTGTGCCGTTGAGCAGGTCGTCGAAATTCTGCGACGAGAAATAGGCGATCATTTCATCTACGTTGTAGCCCATCGAATAGAGACCCGCGACTATGGCGCCCATCGAAGTGCCGGCGACGTAGTCCACTGGAATTTCGTTCTCCTCAAGCGCTTTCAGCACTCCGAGATGAAAAAGCCCCTTGGCGCCGCCTCCGCTCATGACGAGTCCCACTTTCGACGGATTGCGCGGCGCGGCAAGCGTTTGTCCGGCGAGGCAAAGCGACGGGAGGATGATTGAAAATAGCAATTTGGCGATTGTGGGTTTCATTTTGCGTTAACATTAGCGTATCTGTTGCGGGTTTTTCTTTTGCGGCGGAAAAGGTCGGAGAACTTGCTGAACTGCGACTGGTAGGACATTCCCACCCCGTTGCGGTTGCTTTCCATGTCGTCGGAAAAATAGTCGCGCGACTTGGAAAAGACTTTGAATCGGGTGTTTCCCTGTTTGCCGAGCATGAGTTCCGCCTCGAAATTGCCCACGATGCCTCGATTGGAGTGCGAGGTGTTGCTCACGCTGCCGTTGATCAGCACCCGGTCGAAGAGCTGCATGCCTATGTCGAACTCGTAGTCGCCGCCCGGATTGATGTGAGAGTTTGCGTTGTAGTCCACGCTGACATCTATGGGAACGGGAAGGTTGAATATCGAAATCAGGTTGGCTATCTGAGCGGAGAGGAGATCGGAGGCATTCGCCAGCAGCGCGCCCGAACTCACGTCGAGATTCGAGAAGCTCTGTTCGGGCAGAAAGGAACGGAGCACCAGAACGGCGAGGAACTGTTTGGTTATCTTCTCGTCGGTGTTGACCATGCTCTTGAACTCCGCCTTTTTTTCGGGGTCGAGGTTCTGTATGTCTATGTCGAAGCCGAGTTTGGGATTCGTCAGCCGTCCGGTGATGCTTATCTTGCAGATTACGGGATAGTTTCTGAGGCTGTCGCCGGGGAAGAGCGCCGCGAGGGACACCCGCTCGCGGTAGGACGCGGTGACGTCGAGAACCGAGCGCGACACGTCGCCGTTGAATCGAATCATGCTGCCCTTGTCGATGACGAACTTTCGCTTGATGATGCTGAAGTTGGGCAGGGTGAAGTTGTATTCTCCGTTCTCTATCAGATAGTCGCCCACGATGCCGAAGTATTCGCCGGCCGATTCCACCTTTATTTTCAGATTCCCGCGTCCGCGGGCGCGGAGTATATCGTCCACTTTGGGGTCGATGAGAATCTGTATCTCCGACTGGGGCGTAACCGACAGGTCGAGTTCGAGACTCATATTCGAGGCGCTCTTCGCGTCGGGCAGCTGTCCGCCGTTTTCGCTCAGCGAATCGGCAGCGCTGACGAACGTCAGAAAATCAAACTCCTTTGCCTGCGAAACTGACGACAGCGGAATATAGAACTTGGTGCCGGCGTTCGTTTCGGCGGTGATGGCTATGTCGAAGCTGCGGGCGTTGCCACGAAGGTTCACGATGCCCGAAGCGTAGGTTGTGCCGTAGAACATAGGGTTGTCTCTTTCGGTGGTTTTCAGACTCACGAAGTTTCTGATGCGCGCTGTGGCGCTGAACTCCGGATTCTGGAAATAGTCGTGATTCAGTTCGAGGTTCAGCGAGCCGGAGTTCCCGTTGAAGTCGGTCAGGCGACCGTTGGTCACGCTTATTTTCGAGTTCGATACGTTGATGTCGGAGTTGAGCGTGTATCGGGTTTGGAGGTAATCCACTTTGAAGCCGACGGCGTTCAGCTTCAATGTTCCCGACAGTTCGGGCTTCCGGAGCGTGCCCCTGACGAGTATTTTACCGTCGGCAGTGCCGTCTATGTCCGACAGTATGCCGTCGGGCAGCGGTTCTATGGGTTTGAGCGAAAGTTTGTCGAGTTCCAGTGTCGCGGCGATTTTTCCGGTGCCGGGGGTGAAGTGACCGTTGAGCGAAAGACTTCTTTTCGACGTGTTGTGAACTCGCGCCGTGAGTTCCAGTCTGTGCAGGTCGTCGTTCCAGAGGCTTCCGACGACGAAGCCGCCGAGCCTTTCCCCGTTCACCGCCAGCGTGTCTATTTCTATGGATCCGAGGATGAGCGGAGCGTCGAGGGCACCCGTAATGTCTATCGTCCCCGACAGTTTGCCGCTCAGATAATTTCCCTTGTCGCCGATATAGGGATTTATTCCGGCGAGGTTAAAGTTGCTGATTTGCATGGTCAGGCTGTCGTCCCCTTCCCGCGAGACCGCCCCGTCGAGTTCTATGCTCTGCCCGTTGCGGTGAAAGCGGAAACCTTCGATGCCGTACTTCCCGCTGTGGAGTTCGGCTCTTGCGGGTTCGAGCGTCCATTTCTGCCCGAAGACGGTGAATTTCGATCTGTTCGAGTTGATAGTCACGTTCGGGTATCCCTCCTCGTCCCTGAAAAGGTCGGCAACGAACGACAGGTCGGCGTCGGAGCGCCCCGCCGAATCGACGAAGGAAAGCCGTGTCATCACCCTGTTGTTCGACGCCCGACTGTCCGCCCTGAAGCTGCGCAGCGTCAGTCCGGGCAGCATCACGTCGCCCGCGATGTTCAGCAGCATGGAATCGCCTGCCGAGACGCAGGAGAGCGCGAGGTCGGAAATCTGTTTGCCTTCGTAGCCGGCATGTTCAGCCGACAGACTGAGATTGAGCCTGCCGCCGGTATCGACAATGGCTCTCAGGTCGGCTACGCCCGCCGACAGTCCGGGAGCCAGAATTGCGGCTATGTCGTCGGGGTTTTTGAGCTGCGCGCTGAAGTTGAACGGGATTGCGGGGTTCAGATATTTACGGTAATCCACGTCGGGCAGCAGTTCGGGCATGCAGCGCGCCGCCGTTGCCATCAGTCTGTTGACGAACCCGCCCAGGTGATACTGCCCGAAGTAGTGCACATCGGCGAACTCGGATTCGAGTTTCAGGTAATTGCCCGTCGATCTGTTGCCTGCCGAGAGCGTTATGTCGCCAAGCGCCATGTCCGCGCTGCCGTTTCCGTAGCACAGGTCGTCGATATGAATTTCGCCCGCGTAGTTCAGGATGCTCGATCCCTTGAAATTAGCCTTGATGCCGGCTTTCACGGTTGCCGCCGAATCCCGCCGGTTGAAGTTCAGGCGCACCAGATCGGCATGACCCAGATCGGCCTCGAAATCAAACACCGGAACGCCATCCTCCCCGCCCGCGTCGATTCGTCCCTTGAATCCGAGCGCGAGGTTCGGTTCCGCTACGTTCACCTCGCCGTTGAACGAGCTGTTGTGCAGTCGTCCGGCGAAATCGATGTTGCGATACTTGTAGTCGTTGAAATCGAGCGACGAAACCCGTCCCTTTCCGAACATGTCGGTGTATCCGTTTCCCGTAGTGCCGTCAACCGTCACGTTGAAACTCGCCAGCCCCATCTGCGACATGCCGAGCAGCGCCCCCACGTTGAAGTCCGTGGCGTCCAGCTTGCCCTCTATGCCAACGCCCGTCCGTCCCTCGATTTCCTGTCCGTCGAACTTCACGTCCATGCTCAGATGCCCCATGTTGCTCGTCAGGTTGCCGTAGGAAACGAAATCGTTGAAGAAGCCGGTGAAAGTGCCTTTGAAATGCAGATTGTCGAACTTGCGAATCAGCTCCTCGTTGCCCGCGTCCTCCGATATGCCGGACAACACGGCGAGCACATCGCCCGAACTCGTGCGCAGCGACTTCAAGTCGGCGAAAAGAATCGTGGAACTCGCGTCGGGCAGTCCGGCGATGCTGAAGCGTCCGTGCATCACCGTCCTGTCGAGCGCCGTCAGCGCGAAATCGTTGCTGCGGAAGTTCGACACCGTGCCGTTGATGTGGGCGTTCAGATTCACGGACAGCGACATGTCCTTCAGCACGGGAGCGAAAAACGCCACAGTTTTGAAATCCACCTGCGAATCGTAGATGTCGAGAGCGAGATTGACATTGTTGACGAAATCGCCGAACTTGTCGCCCCCGTCGTATGACATGACTAAACTTCGCATCCTTATTTCCGAATAATCGTCCGTCAGCTCGAAGTTCTTCAGATTCACCTCGCGTCCGAAACGGATGAATCCGGTGTCGGCGGCGATTTTCGTAGCGTTGAATCCCGAACGCTCGCGAAACGAAAGCGAATTGACCCGAAACGAAAGCGTGTCGCCGCTGAGGGCTATCCCGTCGGCGTCGAGCGCTATCCCGTCCACCACCATATTATTATAGATTATCCCGTCCGGCTGCTCGCGGAACGCAACAGCATCGTTGAGAAACATGCGATATCCGAAGTTTTCCAGTTCCAATGCCTTGACGCTAATCCGAAGCGGAGAGGAAAGCGTGTCGCCGTTATCGGCTTGAGGCTCGTCGTCTATCCCGTCATTGAGATTGTCGAGAATCTGAGCGATATTGACGCCTGCCGAATCTGAGCGCAGACGAAAAACGCCGTCGGACAGTTTCACCTTGTTCAGCACCAGCGGTCGTCCTCCAAAAGGCAGTCCTCCAATATCGGCGTCGAGCTTGCCGACATACATCAAAGTGTCGAGCGAAATATCCTCCACATAGATGCCCGTCATAAAAACTCTGTTAAAAAAACGAACATTCACATATTCCACCTCGACCCGGGTTTTCAGTCGCTTCGACAGCCTCGACGAAACCATGCCCACGATTGCCGTCTGTACCGGCGGAATGCTCAACACTATCGGCGGCAGCACCGCCACAACGAAAAAAACAAGAACAAGGATAATCAGTACCTTCTTTCGTTTAGACCGCTTCATTTCCGGAGGCTATTCTTAATTCTTAATTCTTAATTCTCCCATCGTCCGTCAGGCAATTCATAATTCATAATTCATAATTCATAATTAACTACGGTTGCCGTTGCCTGACTAGTCGGCATCACAAGCACTTCGGCTATCTGCACGTGCGGAGGCGCCGAAACCGCGAACATCACCACTTCGGCTACATCGGCTCCGGTCAGCGGCTTCAACCCTGCATACACTTTGTTCGCCCTCTCCTTGTCGCCTCTGAAGCGCGTTATCGAAAATTCCGTCTCGACCATGCCCGGCTTTACGTTCGTAACCCTCAGCGGAGTGTTAACCAAATCAATTCGCAATCCGTCGGAAAGCGCCTTCACTGCCGCCTTAGTCGCGCAATAAACGCTCCCTCCGGCATACGCCGCGTCGCCCGCTATGGATCCGATGTTTATCACGTGACCTCTGCCGCGCCCGATCATCCCCGGCGTCACTAACCGCGTAAGCGTGAGGATTCCCTTCACGTTGGTGTCGATCATCACATCCCAGTCGTCGGGTGCGGTTTCGTACTCCTTGTCGAGACCCAGCACCAGCCCCGCATTGTTTATCAGCACGTCGATCGACTTCCATGCATCGGGCAGCGAATCGATGGCATCGCGTGCCGCCGCCCCGTCGCGAACGTCGAACGGCAGCAGCACGACCTTAGCGCCGTATTTCTCTGTCAGCAATTGTTTCAGCGCATCGAGTCTGCTCAGATTCCTGCCGTTTAATATCAGCGAAAAACCTTCCCTTGCAAACCTTATGGCGCACGCCTCGCCTATGCCGCTCGCGGCTCCCGTGACGAGAACTGTCTTTAATTCCATGTCCATTCTATAATTATTCATATTTCGACATTATTTTTCCTTCGTCGAATACAATTCGACATTATTTTTTCTTCGTCGAATACAATTCGACTTTCCCGCATTTCGGACATTCGTAAACGTCGAAAGCTCTTTTTTTGACGAACAATTCCGCCGTATTGCCTAAAAAGCCGTAGCGTCGTCCTTCGTGAAACTTGTATGTGCCCGCAAACGAAAGCGGCGTTTTGCACATTATGCATTTAATATCTCTATTCATGACCGCAATACTCCACTATTACTTATTCTAATTTCGCCACGAAGATATAATTGATAATTGAAAATAGAAAATTTAGGTATAGGGTATAGGGTATAGGGTATGGGTATGGGTATGGGTATAGGGTATAGGGTATAGGGTATGGGGTGCTTCGCCGGATGGCAGGGATTCTATTTCCGTATATACTTCTGTCGTGTTAAAATTCAGAACTCCGGTTGTGTCGCAAACCGGATTGTCGCATTTTTTTGCAAAACTGTTACTTGAAATGACCTGAGGACGGCGGGGAGAGCAGAGGAGTGTTTGGGAGATGGAAAAGATTGCGGGTCAAGCCCGCAATGACCGTCCGGCCGCAGGGAGCGTTACAGCCGTCCATTTGTCCATTCGTCCATTCGTCCATTCGTCCGCGTCCTGCCGTCTCGCTCGACTCCTGCACGCTCCCTCCGGCCGGACGGTCATTGAAGGTTGCGGATCAAGCCCGCAAGACCCGCAATCTTTTCCATCTGCCGAACGCTCCCCGACTCTCCGCGCTGTTTTTGCGACAGTATCATTTTGCGATATGCTTTTCATAAAACAGTCTGTATTAGACGTAAGAAGTTATCCACAACGGGAGTTCTGAATCTGCGTCATCTGTGTCATCTGTCACATCTGTGTGCTAAAAAACCGAACTGCATCCCTTATAAGTTGGTTCTACCGGGAATTGTGCGGTTCTTCACCGCGTCGCGGTGTTTTTTTACCGCAAAGGGCGCAGAGGCTTCGCGGAGGACGCAAGGGCTTCGCCTCCTTTGCGCTAGGTTGTTGGAGGTTGCGGATCACGACCGGCAGCCGGCGCTCTTCGCAAAGGCCGCGAAGCCCTTGCGCCCTTTGCGAAGCCCTTGCGCCCTTTGCGTTACAAAAACACCGCAACGCGGTGAAAAAACACGCAAACTTTTTCCACACAATTCCCAGTAGAACCTATAAGTTATTTCTAACACATCCCTTGATAACGGATTTCGGACACCCCACCCCCCTACCCTATAGCACCCCAAATCATAAAAAGTCTGAAAAGCGCGCGTCGCATACAATAATTCGATTATATTTGCGACGAAATATATTTAATTAAAATTGAAAAGTAATTTGTCGCTGTCTCTCATATAAATCATCTGTAAGCCTTTGCTTTGAAGGCTTAGAACAGTTATCGCAGAGAGAGAGAGAGAGAGAGAGAGAGAGAGA
>JAITHX010000010.1 GCA_031279735.1 Prevotellaceae bacterium | reverse complement strand
TGCTTCGACGGGGTGCATCGGCTCTACAATCCGTTTTCGACGGTGTGCTTTTTCAAAAAGAAGGCGTTCTACAATTACTGGATGGACTCCGGCACTTCCGACCTGATAGCAAGGTATCTCAGGATGAAAAAGCTGACGGTCGAACAGTTTCGCGGATACATAGTGCCGGTAGGATTTGTTCGATCGCCGGGCGAACTGGACACCGCTCCGCCGGCGGGTTTTCTGTATCAGGGCGCTATCTGACGATTCGCGAAAGCGGGGATTCGACCTTTATCCTCGACTATCCCAACAAGGAGGTTCTCAACGCGATGTCGGAACTGCTGGCGCGAAACATCATGTCCGCCGGCGATTCGTTCGACAACTATCAGGCGCTCGCCCTGCAAGCCCTGAAGAAAGGGAACGCCGCCGATCTCGTCGATGCGTTCAACGTGCTTCTGGCAAGCATCCCCTACGACGATTTCGCCGGAGCGGGACAGCTGAACGTGAAGATCAACAGTCTCGACATCTCGGTTCAGGAATGGCTCTACCGCTCTTCGATTCTCGCCTTCCTGCGCGGCTGCGAAGTGACGACCGTCGCCGAGATGCACACCAACCTCGGACGCCCCGATCTGGTTATCGAACACGGAGGAAACACGTTCGCGGTGGAACTCAGGGTGGCTTACAAGCCGGAGGACGTGCCCGCCAAGCTCGCCGCCGCAGTGAAACAGATAGGGGACAAAAACTATCTCGGACCGTATTTCAACGCTGTCGGAGTGGCGATGGTCATCGACAACGGGAAGCGGCTGATAACGGCGGACAAAAAAGTCGTCGCCGAGGATTGAGCGGAATATTTAGGGATGTTTTTATGATTTCGCCATAACGTCCGAAGTCGGACAACTTTAGAACAACTTTATAAAATGAAAACGGAAGAAATGTATGGAGATGCAGTATTCGCTATAAAAGAGGCTATTCTACGCAGTCAGCACAAAGCTGTTCTGACGGTAAACCGCAAACAGTTGTCGCTCTATTACGGTATCGGGCAGTTTGTTTCGCAAAACTCGCGAAAAGGGTTCCGGGAAACCGGCGCGATAGAGCGAATATCGGAACAGCTGCAAAAAGAATTGCCGGGATTGCGGGGATTTTCGGCTGCAAACATGAAGAAAATGCGCATGTTTTTTGAAGAATGGTCGCCTGTTATAAATCGTTCGCCATTGGCGAACGATTTGCGAAACGGTGAATACGGGATAATTGCAAATCGTCAGCCGTCTGACGATTTGGAAGTGAACGAAAATTTGCTGCTGGCGGAAATTCGACCGCCGGCGATGAACAGTTTCAACTGCGATGAATTTTTGCAGGTTCCCTTTTCACACCACATTGAAATAATATTCAGGGCAAAAACATTAGATGCCCGCCTGTTCTATATTCACGAGTGCGTCGCGAATTTTTTGAACAAATACACCCTGCGCAACTATCTCAAAGCCGATCTATACAATCATCGCGGCACGATGCCGAGCAACTTTGCCCTGACTATTCCCGATAAAATGCAGGCATTGAAAGCCATTCTCGCGTTCAAAGACGAGTATTTGCTTGATTATATCAATGTCGAACAACTCGGAGAGCGCGAGAAAGACCTTGACGAGCGAATTTTGGAACAGGGCATCGTAGCCAATATAAAGAAATTCATACTGACCTTCGGACGTGATTTTTCCTTTGTCGGCAATCAATACCGCATCGAAGCGGCAGGCGAAGAACTGTTTATCGACTTGCTGTTTTTCAACCGCGAACTCAACGCATTAGTAGCCATAGAGCTGAAAAGCGGAAAATTTCGTTCTTCCTACCTCGGACAGTTGAACACCTATCTTGCAGCATTAGACATGTATGTGCGCAAACCGCACGAAAACCCCTCCATCGGTATTATTCTCTGCAAAGAAATGAACAGTACCTTTGTGCAGTTTGCAGTTCGAGACTATACCAAGCCGATGGGCGTGGCTACTTACCGCACCGCCGAAGAAATGCCCGAAAATTGGCGACGAGCACTGCCGGATATCGAGGAACTGAAAAAGTTGCTGTAAGGATTATACGGACGAGACAGGTCGTAATTCGTAATTCGTAATTCGTAATTCGTAATTGATAGTTATCTTTGCGTTTCCGAAACATAACGGATATAAATTGAACAGGAATGAAAAGTAGTGTAAATGCAAACAATTTAAATCAAATATACAATGAATGAATTATTCAGTATTTCAGGAAAAGTGGCGGTAATTACGGGTGCGGGCGGCGTACTCGGAGGAAATATCGCGAAACATTTTGTGCAGGAGGGAGCGAAAGTCGCGGCTCTCGACATTCGTCGCGAACAGCTGGACACGCGGATTGCAGAACTGCTATCGTTTGGGGGCGAGGCTATCGGAATTGAAACTAATGTGCTCGACACTGGCAGTCTCGAGGCGGCGGCGAACAGCGTAGTCGAACGCTGGGGACGGATAGACATACTCCTGAACATTGCGGGAGGAAACATTCCGGGCGCCACTCTCGCTCCCGACCAGTCGATTTTCGACATGAAACTGTCCGAATGGGAAAAGGTGACAAATCTGAACCTCAACGGTACCGTCTATCCTTCGCTGGCTTTCGGAAAGGTCATGGCAGAGAACAAAAGCGGCTCGATAGTCAACGTTTCGTCGATGGCGGCATACGCGGCGATTACCCGCGTGCCCGGATATTCGGTTGCGAAAACCGGCATCAGCAATTTCACCCAATGGCTCGCGATGGAGATGGCAACGAAGTACGGCGACGGCATCCGCGTGAACGCCATCGCTCCGGGTTTCTTCATCGGCGACCAAAATCGCTCGGTACTCATCAACCCTGACGGTTCGCTCACCGAACGCAGCCGCAAGGTGCTCGCAAAAACTCCGATGAATCGTTTCGGCGACATTTCGGAGCTGAACGGCGCCGTTCAGTTCCTGTGCAGTCGGGCGGCAAGTTTCGTCACGGGCATAGTCATGCCGGTGGACGGCGGATTCAGTTCCTTCAGCGGAGTGTGATGAAAATTAAGAATTAAGAATTAAGAATTAAGAATTGCCTTCGGACGTCTCAATTACGAATTACGAATTACGAATTACGACTGCGGACGTACAGCCGAAGCGGGTCGTAATTCGTAATTCGTAATTCGTAATTGAAAGAAAGGGTTCTACTGGGAATTGTGTGGAAAAGCCATAAAACCCTTATTTTTCAAAGCACCCTTAGCAGCATCCGGACAGCATGTATTCACCCTTATTCCCCTATTAAGGGATTGTGCGGTTATTCACCGCGTCGGGGTGTTTTGGTTACGCAAGGGGCGCAAAGGCTTCGCAAAGGGCGCAAGGGCTTCGCGTCCTTTGCGAAGGGCGTGCGGTTACGAGTCTTGAGG
>JAITHX010000216.1 GCA_031279735.1 Prevotellaceae bacterium | reverse complement strand
GACGCGAAGCCCTTGCGCCCTTTGCGAAGCCTCTGCGCCCCTTGCGTTACAAAAACACCGCAACGCGGTGAAAAAACACGCAACCTTTTTCCACACAATTCCCAGTAGAACCAAAAAATTAAGAATTAAGAATTGCCTATCGGGTCGGTGTCACGAATGGAAGACGATTTTCGTCGGCTTCACGTCCGCAGGCTAATTCTTAATTCTTAATTCTTAATTCCCGCAGGCAATTCTTAATTCTTAATGCCAAAAATGCCGGACATGTCCGGCACTTCATATAAAAATAAATAATATAAAAAAGTTTCTTTGGAGCCACTCATGGGATTTGAACCCACGACCTGCTCATTACGAGTGAGCTGCTCTACCGCTGAGCTAAAGTGGCTTTTGGCGGTGCAAAAGTATGCAAAATATCCCGAATCCAAAGACTTTTCCTGCTTTTTTTTTGTTCTTTTCTGCCTTTTCGCGCCATGTTTCTCAAAAACGTTTGAAGTCAGCGCAATTGCCGGAGTGAAAAAAAACGGGTTTCATCCCGTTTTCGTCACTGTTCCGCTGCGGCTTTCAGCAGCCAGCATTTCAGTTCGTAACTTTTGAGGAAGAGATCGGAAACCGTAGTCGAAAAGTCTTTCGACAACGCTTCCGCGTTCGTGAATCCTTTGTACACATAGATGTTTTTCAGTTTCAGGTATTCGGCGGCGGGCGAATTTTTGTCGAATCCCGCCGGAACGCGCTTGAGCGAATCCTCCGTTCGGCAAATGCTGCCGAAATAGGGCGCAAGACGTTTCAGGATACCGGAAAAAGTGTCGAAATCCTCGTCCATCGCGCGGCGAATCCTGTTCAGCGGGGCGGACTGAGGCATGTAAACCCCCATGGATACAAAACTGTTGTGGTTTTGCAGATGAACGTAGTATCCGGGATAATTCCACGAACGCCGATATTCCTCCGGCACGATTATCGCTCCGAAGTTGGTTTTGTACGGCTCTTTGTTCAGCGCGAAGCGGGTGTCGCGGTATATTCTGAAAAGCGTTTTTTTCGCTTCCAGCCTGTCGATGTCTATCGAGGAATCGAATCGGGCGACGTTCATTATCACCGAAGCAACGAAGGCAGTGAAGGCGGTTTTCGATTCGTCGTAGCTTTGTTTGTTTGCGGCGAACCATTCTCTGTCGTTGTTTTGTTCCAGCGCCGCGAGGAACTCGAATACTTCCCCGTTCATAAGCGCGAATGTTTAGCGTTCATATTCGTGATTGTTTTGTTTTGTTTTGCTTTGCTTTGCTTTGTTTTGCTTAACTCCTGATAATGCAGACAGTATTCGCTTATTCCGCACTCGCCGCATTTAGGCTTGCGCGCCGTGCAGACGTATCTTCCGTGCAGGATAAGCCAATGGTGCGCGCGGGGGATGTCGCCTTCGGGAATATGTTCCACAAGCTGACGTTCCGTGTCTTCCGGCGTCTTGGAGTTTTCGCTCAGCCCCGTTCGGGCGGCAACCCTGAAAACGTGGGTATCGACCGCCATCGCGGGCTTGCCGAACGCAACGGAGAGAATCACGTTTGCCGTCTTTCGACCCACGCCCGGAAGCTGCTGGAGCGCTTCGCGACTGTCGGGCACCCTGCCGTCGAACTCGCCGACGAGCATCCGCGCCATGCCCGAGAGATGCTTTGCTTTGTTGTTGGGATAGGAAATCGACCTGATGGCTTCGCCTATTTCCGGCGCGGAGGCTCGGGCGAGAGTCTCCGCGTCGGGATAGAGAGCGAAAAAATCTGGAGTTACGGCATTTACCCGCTTGTCGGTGCATTGTGCCGACAGAATCACGGCAACCGTCAGCTGATACGGGTCAGCGTAACGCAGTTCCGACGCTGCATCCGGCACGTTCTGCCTGAAGTAGTTCAGCACGTTCTCGAATCTTTCGGCTTTAGCGTCCGTCACGTTCTTGAATCCTCCCGCTTTAGCGTCCGTCACGTTCTTGAATCCTTCCGCTTTAGCGTCCGTCATATTGCCCTCGTTTGCGAGGCATTGACGAAAAGCACGTCGCCTATTTCCGAAAATTCGCCGAAGAAATCCAGCGGGTCGCGCCGGACTATTTCCTCCCTGAATCCGATGATCGTGAGACCGGCGTGAGCCGAATAGCGCGTGATGACGCTTGCCGCCGTATGGTTTTCGTCGAGAGGGATTATTTCGATGTTTGCCAGAGTAATCGGCAGTCGTCCGGCGGCGATGCGCTCTTCGAGTTCCCGCTTCACCGCATCCTTCTGACCCGGAGGGCAGATGTTGAATATCTTGATGTGGCTTCGGTGCCAGTCGGGATGCGCGGTGATGATATAGCCGAGAAGGATCATCAGATTGGTATTCTTTTCGTCCGTGTTCCGTATCCACACGTGTATTCCGCTGCGGTAGCGCGTTGCCGTCGCCGAGCTTCCGAAGATGCATATATCGAAGTCGCCCGCCCGCACCAGATTGATATTGTCGAGGATTCTTTCGAGTTCCTGCGGATTGTTCTTGTCGTACTCGAAAATCGCCATGTTGTTCTCCATGCCCGAAATCGACGGAGTTTGAATCGCCTGAGCCACGGCGGAGGTGTAGGAGGGCGAAATCAGCGTGTCGATGTAGAGCGTGCTTCCGCGTTCGCGCAGACTGTTGATCAGCTGGGCGAGAAGCTCCTTCGATTCAAGATGAGTTTGACGGCTGTAGTAGCCTTCGATATAGTGGAAATAAGTTCCGAAACCGTGCCGGTAGCTGATCCATGTCATCAGGTCGAGAATCTTCTCGCGGTCGAGCGTGTAGGGCGAGATGCATATTGCCGCCGGACGCCACTCGTCCTCTATGTCCGAACTGCTCTTCTGCATAAACACCTGCAAACGCCGGTTCAGCTGAAACAGCGATCCCTTGAATATGTTCACCAGTCCCTTCTGCTCCTTGTTCGAGCTTTCGACAAAGAGATATATCACGATGATGGTCAGATATGCCACAATCGTGTATAGCGGATTGATCATGAACATCACCCACACCGAAAGCAGAAATCCTCCGAGCGAAAAGAACCATTTCGACTTGAAGCGCGGGCGGTAGGACGGCGGCGAACCGAAGTGGTTCAGAAATGAAATCAGACAAAGCGAACCGTAGGTTATCAGAAAGAACATCGAGATTATCTCCGCCACCATGTCCACGCTGCCCATGGCGACGAACACCACCGCAATGACAAACGTAAGCAGCGAAGCGTTGTAGGGTTCGCGATTGGCGCCCCGTCCCCGCGCAAAGAACAGATTGATCTTTCTCAGCGGAAAACTCTTGTCGCTTGCCAGCGCCTGAAGAGTTCGCGGAGCCACCATAGCCGAACTTATTGCCGACGAGAAAGTCGAAGCCGCCAGACCCAGCGGAATCACCACCGAACCCCATAGCGCGATTCGCGACATGATAAGCTGATCGGCAAGCAAATCGTTGCCCGAAGCCGAAACCGACAGCTTCCACACCACAAGCATGTAAACCAGCAAGCCCGTGACCGTTCCCGCCATCGTTCCCACCGGAATGGATTTTCCCGGATCCTTCAAGTCGCCGCTAAGCCCCACGCCGGCGGTCATGCCCGTGAACGCAGGAAAGCAGATAGCGAAGATCACAAAGAATTTGTCGTTGTTAAACAGACCGAAATTGCCTCCGATAGTGATGCCCTCGTCGGCGCCGAGAGGTTTGCCGACGAAAAAGAAAATCAGCGAAACCACCATTATCGCCACAATGACATACAGCGTTCTGATACCCGACCCGGTGCCGCGCTTGAGAATGATGTATGCCATGGCAGCCAGAGCCACAAGGCTGATAACCCGTCGCGGAAACTCGATGTCGAACGTCTCGTAGAACCACGTGTACAATGCGTCGAACGATTCGGTGAACGCGATGATGTAGAACGCAACGCTTATCGCCTGCGACAGATAGAGCGTCAACCCTATTGTCGAGCCTATCTTCAGTCCGAACGAACGCGAAATGATGAAATACTCCCCTCCGCCTTCCACCCTCGTGTTGGTGGCTATCTCGGAAATGGCGAGTGCCGTAGGAATAGTAATCAGATGCCCGAGAAGCACTATCAGAATCGCCCCCCAGAACCCCAGCGTTCCGGTAGCGTATCCGAATCGCAGAAACAAAATGGCGCCCAGAATAGTGGAAATTGCCGTAAAGTAAACGGGACCAGCGCCCAGTCCCCCACTTTTGTCGTGTGTCTTTATTTTCATAATCTCAAATTGAGCCGTAAAGATACGGCTTTTAATTATGAATTGTGAATTATAAATTATGAATTGCCTGTCGGGGTGCATTCCGGATAATTGTCGCTTTTTGTCTGAATCGGGATTTTCAGGATTTAAGGATTCACAGGTGAATTACGAATTACGAACTGATGTTACGCAGTATGCGGTTTTTAGCACACAGATGACACAGATTTGACAGATGACACAGATTCGACAGATTTACACGAATCCCAATCCGCGTAAATCTGTCAAATCTGTGTCATCTG
>JAITHX010000052.1 GCA_031279735.1 Prevotellaceae bacterium | reverse complement strand
ATTTGCAGCATACACCGGTTTGCAACCTCTTCCTGCAAAGCGATTGCGGTAGTCCATACTACCATGTATTTCACAGCTTGTCGCATGGCAGCCACTCCATGCTTTTCTGCGGCACAACTGGAGTTCTGAATTCGTAATTGACAAAACAATTACGAATTACGAATTACGAATTACGACCGACTGAGGACGTACAGCCGAAGCCTGTCGTAATTCGTAATTGACAAAACAATCGCAGCCGGTCGTAATTCGTAATTCGTAATTCGTAATTGAATAAAAAGTTTTATCTTCGCTGGCGAATTTGGAGACGCGGAATAGCGTCTTCAATCGAATAAAAGGATTAACAAAGAACATGTTGCCATGAACGCAAAAACTTAGTGAAAGGAAAAACAAACGGCATGAAATTGGGTTTCGACATGTTTTTTCGTTAATGTACAACATAAGTTACTAAATATATTGTGGAATTTTTAATTTTTTATCTGAAATGAAACCGACATTATTTGTTCTCGCTGCCGGGCTGGGCAGCAGATACGGAGGGCTGAAGCAGCTGGACGGAGTAGGTCCTTCCGGAGAAACTATCATGGAATATTCCGTTTACGACGCTATTCGTGCGGGATTCGGCAGGGTGGTTTTCGTGATACGTCACAGTTTCGACGATGCGTTCCGCGAGTTCGTCAATTCGCGTTTCGCCGATAAAACAGAGGTGGTGACCGTGTATCAGGAATTGACTTATCTGCCGGAAGGTTACGCGCCGGCGCCGGACAGGGAAAAACCATGGGGCACGAACCACGCCGTTCTGATGGCGAAGGGCGTGATCAACGAACCGTTCTGCGTTATCAACGCCGACGATTTCTACGGACGCGAAGCGTTTGAACTGATGAGCGCTTTTCTGCAAACCATCGGGGGGAAAACTAATGTTTACTCGATGCTGGGCTATAGGATCGAAAACACGCTGTCGGAAAACGGCTCTGTGGCGCGCGGCGTCGGAGAGGTTGATGCCGGCGGCTATCTTTCCGGCATAGTCGAACGGACGCATATCGAAAAGTTCCCCGAAGGGATAAAGTACAAGGACGCCGAAGGGGAATGGCACGACATTGCGCGCGGCACTCCAGTGTCGATGAACGCATGGGGTTTCACTCCCGACTATTTCGACCACTCGGAACGCTACTTCAAATCCTTTCTCGACGAACGGGGCAAGGAGCTGAAATCGGAGTTCTTCATCCCTCTTCTCGTGAATCAGCTTATCCGCGAAGGCAAATCGACAGTGAAGGTGCTCGACACTGTTTCGCCGTGGTTCGGAGTTACCTACAAGGAAGACAAACCGAAGGTGATGGAAAAAATCGCTCAGTTTGTTAAGGAGAACATCTATCCCGAAAATTTATGGAAGTAAAAGTCACGCCGAAGTTCGGGTTGCCCGAATTTTACAAGCCCGACGGACGGTCGGTCGATCTGTTTACCGTAACTAACAAACATGGAAACAGTGTTTCGATGATCAACTACGGGGCAGCCTGGGTTTCGGCGGAAGTTCCCGACAGGTACGGCAAACTCGGAAACGTGCTGCTCGGATACCTCACTATGGCAGGCTATCTGCACGACCCGAACTATATGGGCGTCACCGTCGGACGCTTCGCCAACCGCATCGAAGGCGCGCAGTTCGACCTCGACGGCGTTCGCTTCAAAATAGCGACTAAAGGCACTCAACATTCCCTGCACGGAGGAGCCGAAGGTTTCTCGCATCGCATCTGGAACAGCCAAGTTGAGGACGACGGGGTTACGTTTACACTCGTCAGTCCCGACGGCGATCAGGGGTTCCCGGGCGAATTGCACGTCAGCGTCCGCTACAGATGGAACGACGACAACTGTCTCCGCATCGAGTTCGGCGCCTCGACGAACAAACCCACTCCCGTCAGCCTCACCAATCACGCTTATTTCAATCTGCGCGGCAGACAACAGATTCTCGACCAGATGCTGAAAATCAACGCCGATTTCTTCCTGCCCATGAAGGGCGACTGCATAGTGACGGGCGAAAAGGCTCCGGTCGAAGGCACTCCCTTCGATTTCAGAACCGCCAAAGCCATAGGACGCGACATAAACTGCGCCCACGAACAGCTTGCGATGGGCGGCGGCTACGACCAGAGCTTCCTGATAAAGGACACGGACGACGGCAAACTGCTGACCGTCGCCGAAGCGTCGGACACCGAATCGGGCAGGGCGATGCTGATGCGCACCACATATCCGACAGTGCATCTGTACACGGGCAATTTCCTGCAAAGGTCCAACGTCATCAATATAGAAAGATCATACGGCAGACGCGACGGATTCTGTCTCGAAGCGCAGTACAGTCCCAACTCGCCGAACTTGCCTGATTTTCCGAGCTGCATTCTCCGTCCGGGCGGGACGTACTCCCATGCGACGGAATTTCAATTCACCGCGATTTAACCTTGAATACATCCAATCTCAATCATAAGCCATAATATGGATATACAACAGTTAAAGAAAATTTTCGGCGAACGCTACGGAGAACCGCAAGCGACATACTCCTCGCCCGGAAGAATAAATCTCATCGGAGAACATACGGACTACAACGGCGGATTCGTTCTGCCCGGAGCGATAGACAAGGGTATGACCCTTGCGCTGAGAGTGACGGGCAGCGACAAGATTCGGCTCTTTTCGGCAGACTACGACGAATTGAGCGAGTTCGGACTCAACGAATCCGACAAGCCTTCGCAAGGCTGGGCTAAATATGTTTTCGGCGTGGTGCGCGAGATGTCCAAGCGCGGAAAGCAAGTGTCGGGCTTCGACGCGGCGTTCTACGGCGACGTGCCTCTCGGAGCGGGACTGTCGTCGTCGGCGGCGCTCGAAAGCGCTTTCGCCTTCGCGCTGAACGACGTGTTTGAACTCGGCATCGACAAGTTCGAGCTTGCGCTAATCGGACAGGCAACCGAACACAACTATGTAGGCGTGAAATGCGGCATAATGGACCAGTTCGCTTCCCTCTTCGGCAAACAGGGACATCTGATTCGTCTCGACTGCCGTTCGCTCGAATATCAGTACGTGCCGTTCGATCCGAAGGGTTACAAGCTCGTGCTGATTGATTCCCGCGTAAAGCACGAATTAGTGAACAATCCCTACAACCGCCGGCGCGAATCCTGCGAAACGGCGGCGGCGGCAATACGCCTCCGTCATCCCGAAGTGGAATTTCTGCGCGACGCCACTCCGGACATGCTCGAAGAAGCGAGAGCCGAAATAAACGCCGAGGACTACATGCGCGCACAGTTCGCGATAGGCGAAGTGAGACGTCTGCTCGATGCCTGCGACGCTCTGGTTAAGGACGATTACGCAACGGTGGGCGCGAAGATGTACGAAACCCACGACGGACTGAGCAAACTCTACGAGGTGAGCTGCGAAGAACTCGACTTTCTGAACGACTGCGCGAAGAAGTACGAAGTGACCGGCTCGCGCATCATGGGCGGAGGCTTCGGCGGCTGCACAATCAATCTGGTGAGGGACGAGAAGCATGATGCGTTCATCGCCGGAACGCTCGCCGACTACAAGGCGAAGTTCAACATCGACGCCAGTGTATATGACGCGGTTATCAGCGACGGAGCGCGAAGGATCGATTAAGCCGATTAGTCCGGTTAACGGGAAAAAGAAAAGTTTACAATAAAAGTTTACAAATATGATACAAGAAAAAAAGCAGGGCAACGTGGTTGCCATCATAATGATGATCTTTCTGTTCGGAATGATCTCGTTCATAACGAATCTGGCTTCGCCGATGGGCGACGTGCTGAAATACTACTTCAAATCTCAGTTGATCGAGATACCGAACTGGATGGGAACCCTCGGCGTGTTCGCTAATTTCATAGCATACGCAGTGATGGGTATTCCGGGCGGTATAATTCTGCAAAAGAAAGGCTACAAGATTACGGCTCTCATAGCCATAGCTATCGGATTTGTTGGAGTAGGCATTCAGACTGTTTCCGGACTGATACCCGGCATCGCGGCATTCGGCGTATATGTTACGGGTGCGTTTGTGGCGGGATTTTCCATGTGTATGTTGAACATGGTTGTGAATCCGATGCTGAACAATCTGGGCGGCGGCGGCAACAGCGGAAATCAGCTGATACAGATAGGCGGCACGTTCAATTCGCTTTGCGGTACGGCGGTGATTGTAGTGGTCGGAGTGCTTGTGGGCAACATAGCCAAAGCCGAAATATCCGACGTATTCCCCGTGATGTACATCGCGCTGGCGATCTTTGCCCTTGCCTTTCTCGTCATCGCGCTGGCAACCATCCCCGAACCCAATCGGGGCAAAAAGATAGAGGAAGAAAAGTCGCAGTACAGTCCCCTGTCGTTCCGTCATTTCATACTGGGCGCCTTCGGAATCTTCGTCTATGTGGGCGTGGAAGTAGGTATTCCCAACGTTCTCCAGAAATTTCTTCAAAACGTGGATCTGAACGTTCTGCAATTGACCGCAGAACAGGCGGCAACCATAGAGGAAAAGAAGGCAATCATAGGCGAACAGGCGGCAACCATAGCCGGATTCGTAACGGGTACCTATTGGTTCCTTATGCTCATCGGTCGTCTGGTGGGCGCGGCGATAGCGTCGAAGGTTTCCGCGAAAGCAATGCTTACGGTTGTCGCCGGAATCGGGCTGCTTCTGGTTCTCGGAGCGATGATAGCGGGAAGCGGGAATCTGGTCGATTTGCCGACATTGCAGAGAAGCGCCGAAGGATCGCTGTCGTTCGGCATAGTGAAAGTGCCTCTATGCGCAGCACTGCTTGTGCTTTGCGGCTTGTGTACGTCGGTGATGTGGGGCGGAATATTCAACCTTGCAGTCGAAGGACTTGGCAAATACACCGAAAAAGCATCGGGCTACTTCATGGTGATGGTCTGCGGAGGCGGTATTCTGCCGCTGCTGCAAAACGCAATCGTTGACATGACCGGCGGAACGGGCTACCTGGTAAGCTACTGGGTTGTGGTTGCGGGTCTCGCCTACATGCTCTACTTCGCATTCGTCGGCAGCCGAAACGTTAACAAGGATATTCCAGTTGCATAATATTTTCTTTTAATTAATTATTCGCTCAAAACCGACAACTGAAAAGTTTCGGCCGCGAGACAATACTTCCGCGCGGGGCGCAAGCCCCGTTCGGAAGTTTGCGGGAAGAAAACAAACACAGCTTGATGAAATATAAAATAGGCGACAGAGTAAAATTTCTGAACGACACGGGAGGAGGACGCATATCGGGATTCGCGGGTTCCAATGTGGTGAAGGTTATGGACGAGGACGGGTTTGAGATCCCCGTGCTCGCGTCCGAACTTATTCCGGACGAACAGCAGGACAAACAGGGTGAACGGCGAAGATACGCAAACGACGAATATTCAAACGAAAATACTCGCCCGACGCTCGCGAAGCCTGAACGGATGAAACCGGCTGAAAAACCGTTGCCGCGAACGAGCGTGTCCGAACCGGAAAGAGACGGCGACGATTATGAACTGCTGTTCGCCTTCGTGCGCAAGACGTCGAATGTCGAGGATTCGGATTTTCATTTTTATTTCGTCAACGACAGTCCGTTTTGCTGCATGTACGCTGTTTCGCGACTCACAGGAACGGGCAGACTGAAACTCACGGGCAAAAGCGATATCGAACCCGAAACGAAAGAACTCGTGGCGGAAATAAGCCGAAGAGATATAAATGCGGGACTGACGCTGAACTTCACTTGCCTGCTCTACAAAACGGGAGAGTACAAACCGTATCCCCCCGAACAGGTGAATGTCGAACTGAATCCGCTTAAATTCGCGAAAAGCTCCTCGTTTACCGAAAACGACTATTTCGACGAGGACGCTTATATTATTAAGGTCGCTTCCGACCGCGTGTCCAGCCATGTACCCGACCGTCCGAACATGCAAATAGACCCCAAAGCGCTCGAAACGGCAATAAAACAAAAGAAGGATCGCAAGCCGGCAGCGGTGCAAAAGCCCGCTCAGCGAATGATGGAAGAAATAGATTTGCACATAGAACATCTGTTGCCGGAAGGCGGGTCAGAAGGGTTGGACAAAGGACAAATGCTCGAAATACAACTTGCACGGTTCACCACCGCGCTGGAACTCGGCATCGGCGCGAAAACGGAACGCATGGTGTTCATCCACGGCGTAGGCAACGGCAAGCTGAAACGCGAAATACTGCGTATGCTCGATACCCGCTATGCCGACCGAGTGCGCTATCAGGACGCCTCGTTCGAGGAGTACGGCTACGGTGCAACGATGGTGATTATAGACTGACGAACAAATTGAAAAACGGAACTGAAAAAAACGGAATTGAAAAAATAACTTGACAGAACAGACTATTTAATAAAGAGAAATAACAGGACTTTAGCTCTTGTTCTTAATTACCGAAATCGCCAAAATCAGGTTCCATACGAGAATAAGCAGCAAGAGTTCACGTCTTCGGGCGTGAACTGTTTGCGCTTGCAGTATGGAGAAGGCGTTTGGCGATGCCGGGTAATTTACAAGCAATCCGCGAACAGCTTCACGCTCTTTTTCGTGCGATTGCATAATGAAAACGGTTGACGACAGATGAATGTTATGCAAAATGAAGAAGAAGAAGTTGGTTTCGGCTTGCAAAAGTATCCGGCAGACGACGAAACGCTCTCGAAAACCGTCGAGTGGCTGCGTTTTCCGCTGGCGACGGCGGTTATATTTACCGGCGTGTATCCGGGTTCCGATGTTTTCGGCGTTGCCGCACCCTGCATTTTCCTGCTTTACGGATTCTCGTTCTTTTTCGGAATCGACAGATGGAACGGGAACACGTATGCAAACAAAATCAAAAGTCGGTTCGGAGCTTTGATAGTTCCGTATCTGTTGTGGAACATAATCGCTGTCTGCGCCGACGCTTCGCTTGCGCTGCTAAAGCCGGACGAAAGCTTCGCGCTTCGTTTCAGCGAACTATACAACAGGGGACTGTGGCGGATATTCTGGAACGTCGGCGAGTGGAACGTCGGCAATACGGATAGCATCGGTCGGATCGCTCAGGGTTGCGCGCCGTATCTCGCGCCGCTGTGTCTTCTGCGGGATTTGATAGTCATGGTAATCCTGTCGCCGCTGATCTATCGCGCCGTAAGATTCGGAGGAATGTGTTTCGCGGCGCTGGCGGGCGCGCTGTATTATACGAAAGCGGGATTCGGCGCGGAACAGTTCACAACAGCCTTGTTCTTTTTCAGTTTGGGAGCGCAGTTCGGCATAAGCGGAAAGAATCCGGTCGTCGCCCTGCGCAGGGGACGATTCTACTGGATGCTTGCGGCGATTGTCTGCTTGCCGCTATCGACGTATTTAGACGGCAGCAAGGCAAAAGATTACGTCTTTCCGCTCTTCGCGCTCTCCGGAGCAATCACTGCGATAAACCTCACAGCGTTCTTCATCGAACGGGGCGCGCTGAAAGCGGTATCAACCCTGTCCAAAGCGAGCTTTTTCGTGTATGCGGCTCACGGCGTCCTAATCCTGAGCCTTACAAGCCGGCTGTTCGACAA
>JAITHX010000046.1 GCA_031279735.1 Prevotellaceae bacterium | reverse complement strand
ATTCGTAATTCGTAATTCGTAATTGACACGTCCGAAGCCGGCCGTAATTCGTAATTCGTAATTCGTAATTGACACGTCCGAAGCCGGCCGTAATTCGTAATTCGTAATTCGTAATTGATCGTAATTCGTAATTCGTAATTCGTAATTCTTAATTAATCGCCGAACATTTCCGCAAATCGGAACTTATCGACGTCAAACAGTCCTCTATCGTGCAGTTTAAGGCGGGGGATGACCACCAGAGCCATGAAAGCGAGGGTCATGAAGGGGGAGGAGAGAGTGGAGCCGGCGATTTTCGCTTTGTTTTGCAGTCGTTTGTAGGCGGCGGCGGTTTGTTCGGCGTTTCCGCCGCAGAGTATGCCGGCAACGGGCAGCGGGAGTATATCCGTGTCCTTGCCGTCGCATACGGCTATTCCGCCGGAAGTTTCTATCACGGCGTTGACTGCGCGGATTATAGATTCGTCGTCCGCGCCTACTGCCGTGATATTGTGATTGTCGTGGGATACTGTGCTGCACAGGGCGCCGCGTTTCAGTCCGAAGCCCTTTATGAAGGCTGTCGCGGGTTTGGCTTTTTCGCGGTAACGGTTGATGACCACTATTTTCAGTATGTCCTTTTCGGGCGAGGCTACCGCGAAGCCGTCAACTGCGGTTACAGGCTCGACGAGAGCGTCGGTCACAACTTCGCCGTCGGTCACTCCTATTACTTTCATCGTCGTTCCCCGCGCTTCGACCCGTATGTCCTCCGCCGAGTACTTGCGGGCGCGGAAGTTGTTTTTGGGCACAATCTTGGGGCGCGGCATACGGACGACGTTCTCGCCGCGGTCGAACACTTCTTTGCCGCCGATGTAGGTTTTCAGCACGCTGAAATTCGGCGCTATCGAATCGGCGATTATGAAGTCGGCGCGGTCGCCGGCTCTCAGCAGTCCGACGGGAATGTTGTAGTGCCTGACGGGATTGAGCGATACGGCGCGCATCACGTTGAAGAAGTCGGCGCCGCCGGCAAGAGCTTTCCGCACTGCGGAGGCTATGTAGCCGTCGAGAAGGTCGTCGGGATGCATGTCGTCGGTGCAGAGCATCACCGCATCCGGATGTCGGTCGATGAGCGGAAGCAGAGCGTCGAGATTCTTTGCCGCGCTGCCTTCGCGAATCTGTATCTTCATGCCGAGCCGCAATTTTTCTTCGGCTTCGCGGAGGTCGAAACACTCGTGGTCGGTGGAAATTCCCGCCCTGACGTAGGTTTCGAGTGCCGCGCCCGACAGTCCGGGCGCGTGACCGTCGATGGGTTTGAGGGCAATGCGCGCCGCGTCGATCTTGGACATTACTTCCATGTCGCCGGAAACCACTCCGGGGAAGTTCATCATTTCGCCGAGAAACCAGATGTCGTCGCGGCGGAGCAGGCGGCGCACTTCGGCGGCGTCGATGCTTGCGCCGGCGGCGTCGATGCCGGTTGCGGGGACGCACGAGGGCGCGCCGAAGAAGAAGCGGAATCCGGAGCGTCGTCCGTTGTCCATGAAATAGTCCAGTCCGTCGATGCCAAGCACGTTGGCTATTTCGTGCGGATCGCACACTGCCGCCACCGCGCCCGAACGCACGGCCGCGCGGGCAAACTCCGACGGCATCAGCATGCTGCTCTCCACATGAACATGCGAATCGACGAATCCGGGCATCAGATAACGTTCCTCGACATTCGCCGCCGCCTCGATTCTTTCTATTTGACCGAGAGCGTTCACATAGACACGTCCGCTGAATATCCGGCGGTTGACCGCATCGACGATACGTCCCGAAACGCTGTAGGGCGACAGGAGGTCGGCATATATTTCTTCCTTCAGCATATAGGTCGAGGACGCGGTGAAGGGATTAGTTCTGGTGAATATTAAAGCCATATTGTAGTATAATTATTAACACTTTATTTCGGCATTGCGTTTTTTGCGCGCTGCCTTATATCAACAATGGGAAGGATGCATCAGGGGTCGAAACGTTGCATAGATTCCGTTAATTATAGTTATACGGCAGTTATACGCGGTTGCAATTCAAACTTTCGGGATATGCGGGCGACGCGATTCTCGTCGATGCAATTCGTAATTCGTAATTCGTAATTCGTAATTGACTAAGCGTAATTTATCGTAATTTTGCGGGTTTAATAAATGATATTCTAATGGCGAAAGAGGATTTGATACTGACGATTACCGAGCATCCGAATTTTGGATGGAGAATGAATCTGTACTCGGCGGACACCGGCAGGGGGATGAATTTTGTTCTTTCGGGGATGCCCGAAGCGGGCGCCGACTTGTCGGAAACGCTGAACGCTCTGATGCGCGAGGTCGAAAAGATTTCGGAGAAGTCTCTGCTCAAGGCTTTCTCGAAGGACAAGGATAAGACGGGGATTCCGCCAAGCACTATGGAGAACTATGTTCGTCCTTATATCGAGAAAATTTGCGTCAGGATAACCGAACTCGCCGGAGCGGAGAACATTCCGTTCTTTTTTCGCGCCGATGCTTCCAAGCCGGTGTCCGAGCGCAACCGCGTAGCGCTTCAGCCGGAGCCGAGCCGCTGTCTGTTCAATTTTATTAAGGATAAAAAGGGGCTGCGCTATTTCATCTCGCTCTCGAACGGCGACGAGGAACTCAGTCTGCAACGGAAACCGGTTGTGGTTTTGTCCAATGAACCCTGTCTTGTCCTCCTCGGCGACAGGATTCACCGCATCGACGACATCGACGCGAAAAAACTGTCGCCCTTCTTCTCGAAAACTCATATCGACATACCGGCGGCGGCGGAGAACGACTATATCCGAAAGTTTGTCCTGAAAACTATTCCGAAGTACGAGGTGCGGATAGAGGGCATAGAGATGAAGGAAATAAACGCCGCGAAAAAGGCGATACTGGTTCTCGAGGAGGATTTTCATTCGCGTCCCGTACTTTCGCTGCTTTTCGACTACAACGGTCGTCGCTTTAAACCCACAACCAATCCGAAGAAGAAAAAGGTGGTGGTGCAGGAAACTCTGAACGGACGGGAAACTATCTGCTCGTTCAGCCGCGACTTTGAATGGGAAAACGGCTGCGTCGCCCGGCTGCTCGGCGCCGGTTTGACGAAGGAATACGACACGTGGTTCTGTCTCGACCGCGCAACTCACGGTCAGTACGGACTGATCGCCTTTCTGAACAAACACGAATCCGAACTGAGCGACTTCGCGATGGAACGGCGAACGGGCAAGATATATTATGTGGGTCCCGTCGAGACGAAGGCGGGAATGAGCGAAAAAATCGACTGGTTCGACATGCAGATAGAGGTGGTTTTCGACAACTTCGCCATTCCTTTCGCTCGATTCCGACGGCATATCCTGACGGACAGTCGCGAGTATGTGCTCCCCGACGGACGGGTTTTCATTCTGCCCGAACAATGGTTTGTCGATTGCCGCGCACTGTTCATGCACGGCGAAAGCTCCGACAGCGGCATCAAACTGAACAAAATGCACATCGGCGTGCTGAACGGCGCGACGGAACTGCTCGGACTGCCCGACGATAACCCCGCCGAACGGTTCCGCCGAATGTCGGACAATCTTCCCGCGCCGCCCGAATCTCTCGAACACATTCTGCGTCCCTACCAGAAGGAAGGATTCCGCTGGCTGACGCATCTCGGACAGCACAACTTCGGAGCCTGCCTCGCCGACGATATGGGTCTCGGAAAAACCATACAGACAATTACGCTGCTTGAACATATCTATTCCGGCGCCCGCGGCGATTCTTCCTGCATTCCCGCCTCGCTGATAGTTGCGCCTACGTCGCTGCTGCACAACTGGAAAAACGAACTGCAAAAGTTTGCTCCCGCCCTGCGCGCCTACCTCTATGCGGGCAACAAGCGCTTCAAGTCGAAGGCGGTCGGCAGGATATTCGACGATCACGACGTTGTGATCACATCGTACGGGATAGTCAGAAGCGACATCGAAATACTGTGCTGCCATGAGTTTCACTACATAGTGCTCGACGAAAGCCAATATATAAAGAATCCCGATTCGGCTGTCTGCAAATCCGTTGTCCGCCTGAACTCGTCGCATCGGATAGCGCTCACCGGCACGCCCATCGAAAATTCCCTGACCGACCTCTGGGCGCAGTTCAATTTCATGAACCCCGGTATGCTCGGCAATCTCTCGTGGTTCAAGGAAAACTATGCCGGAAAGATCGGCAAGGATAAGGACGAGGAGGCGGAAAAACGTCTGTCCAAACTGATTCGCCCGTTCATGCTCCGACGCACCAAAGAGGAGGTGACGCCGGAACTGCCGCCTCTGTTGCAGGAAATAGTTTGCTGCGACATGTCCGAAGAGCAGGAACTCCTTTATCTCGACGAAAAGAATCGCATCCGGCGACAGCTCGTCGAGAACAGCGAGTCGTTTCTCAGGAACAATTTCGTGGCTCTTCAAAGTCTCATGCGTCTCCGGCTTCTGGCGAATCATCCGGCTCTCGCCGACACGAGCTACGCCGGCGATTCGGGCAAGTTCGAACAGATTCTCCTCTGCTTTGAAAACGTGAGGGCGGGAGGACACAAGGCTCTGATATTTTCCTCCTTCGTCAAACTGCTGAAACTGCTTGCCGGCATTTTCGACGAAAGAGGCTGGAAATACGCCATGCTCACGGGCAGCACCGTGGATAGAGAAGGCGAAATAGCGAAATTCTCCGACAGCGACACGAGCTGTTTCTTCATCTCGCTGAAAGCCGGAGGAACAGGGCTGAATCTGACCGAAGCAGACTATGTTTTCATTGTCGATCCATGGTGGAATCCGGCAGCGGAAATGCAGGCTCTAAGCAGAGCGCATCGCATAGGTCAAAAGAAAAACGTGATGGTTTACCGCTTCATATCCAACGATTCGGTCGAAGAGAAAATACTCCGCCTGCAAAACGAAAAACTGCGCCTCTCCGAAACATTCGTCACCTCGAACAATCCTCTCTTCGATCTGAATGATTCCGAAATAGAAAAACTCTTCTTTTAGTGGTTAGCGGTTAGTGGTTAGTGGTTAGTGGTTAGTGGTTAGTGGTTAGTGGTTAGTGGTTAGTGGTTAGTGGTTAGTGCCTGTCGGGCGGGCGGAGGATTGATATAGCAGTGTTTTTTAACCGCGTTGCGGTGTTTTTTAACCGCAAAGGGCGCAAAGGCTTCGCAAGGGGCGCAAGGGCTTCGCGTCCTTCGTGTCCTTTGCGTTAAAAAAAACGCCGCTATGTAATTGTTACGAGATAAAATCAGAGTTCCTGACCTGAAAAATCCATATACATATAAAACAGGGAAATAGTCGACAAGCATGAGGAAAACAAAATGGCACGGTTTTAGGAAAAAACGACGCGACTGTCATTGACGGCTTCGCCGTCGAATCGGCGATGACAGTCGGCGAAAACGGCGTCGCGGAGGAAGGCGAGGC
>JAITHX010000195.1 GCA_031279735.1 Prevotellaceae bacterium | reverse complement strand
ACGCGAAGCCCTTGCGTCCTCTGCGAAGCCTCTGCGCCCTTTGCGGTAAAAAAACACCGCGACGCGGTGAAGAACCGCACAATCCCTTAATAAGGGAATAAGGGTGAATATATGCTGTCCGGAGGCTGCTAAGGACACTTTGAAAAATAAGGGTTTTATGACTTTTCCACACAATTCCCAGTAGAACCCTTTTTATAAAGTAGTATATATTAGACGTAAAGTATCTCCCGCTTCTGGAGTTCCGGATTAGCGGTTAGCGGTTAGTGCCTACCGGACGGGCGGAGATAGACGGAGACACTGAGCCGCAGGCACTAACCACTAACCACTGTCCTCCGTCTCACTCCACCCGTCCGACAGGCACTAACCACTAACCACTAACCACTAACCACTAATTCTGAAATGCATCACGTCGCCGTCCTTCACCGCGTAGTCCTTGCCTTCGATACTGATTTTGCCGGCTTCGCGGCAGGCGGTTTCCGATCCGAGTTCGATGTAATCTTCGTAGCGAATCACTTCGGCGCGGATGAACGTACGCTCAAAGTCCGAATGGATTACGCCGGCAACTTGAGGCGCTTTGGTTCCTTTGACGAATGTCCATGCGCGTACTTCCTTCGGGCCTGCGGTGAGGAAAGTTTCGAGTCCTAGCAGCTTGTATGCGGCTTTGACGAGACGCGAGACGCCGGATTCGGCAAGTCCTGCTTCGGCGAGGAACATTTCACGTTCCTCATAGCTGTCGAGTTCTGCTATTTCGGCTTCGATTTTGGCGGCAACGACAAGCACTTCGGCGTTTTCGCCTTCCGCTGCGCGGCGGAGGCGTTCGGAATGAGCGTTGCCGGCAACGGCCGACGCTTCGTCCACATTGCAGACATAGAGGACGGGTTTTGAGCTGAGCAGAAAAAGTTCGTCGGCAATGCGCCGGTCTTCGCGATTGTCGAATAGCACCGAGCGCGCGGGCTTGCCGCACGACAGGGCTTCGCGGAGACGCATGAATATGTCGTAGTTGCGTTTTGCCGTCTTGTCGCCGCCCGACTGCGCCTGTTTTTGAACTTTGGCGATACGGGCTTCTACCGTTTCGAGGTCTTTCAGCTGGAGTTCCATATCGATGATCTCTTTGTCGCGGACGGGATCAACCGAGCCGTCCACATGGGTAACGTCTCCGTCGAAACAGCGAACCACGTGGATCACTGCGTCCGTTTCGCGGATGTTGGCGAGGAATTTATTGCCAAGCCCTTCGCCTCGGCTTGCGCCCTTCACCAGTCCGGCAATATCGACTATTTCCACCGTGGCGGGAACGATTTGTCGGGGATTGACCAGTTCGGCGAGACGGGCGAGACGTTCGTCGGGAACGGTAATCACTCCGACATTGGGTTCTATCGTGCAAAAGGGAAAATTTGCCGCCTGCGCCTTCGCGCTGGAGAGAGAGTTGAATAGGGTTGATTTGCCCACGTTGGGCAGTCCCACTATTCCGCATTTCAGTGCCATTTATGTTTTATTTAATCGTTTGAATGCAATTGGGGGCTGCCTCACAGCAGCTTGTTGTCGAACAGATTCACATCGCGCAAATGTTCGAGCGAGGATAGTCCTTTAATTTCGGTGATTTTGTTGCGCGACAGATCCAGCGCCTGCAATTGTTTGAGGTTGTCCAGACCTTTGATTTCGGCGATTTGATTGCCCGCCAGATAGAGTTCCTGTAAATTGACGAGAGTTTCGAGTCCCTTGATTTCGGCTATATTATTGTCGAAAGCAACGAGTTCCCGCAATTGTTCGAGAGCTTCGACGCCCTTGATTTCGGCGATTTTGTTTTCGGACAGGATCAGAGTTTGCAGATGGACGAGAGTTTCGGGCAATTTGATTTCTTTGATTTGATTGTGCGACAAATCCAGTTCCAGCAACTGTTCGAGCGCGTCCAGTCCGCCGATTTCGGCGATTTGATTGTGCGACAAATCCAGTTTTCGCAGCTGAGCGAGCGTGTCCAGTCCGCCGATTTCGGCGATTTGATTGCCGAACAGCACAAGATCCTGCAATTTGGTCAGCGCATCAAGTCCTTTGATTCGGGCGATCCGGTTGCCCGACAGGAAGAGGTCGAGCAATTGCGCTGTTGCGTCCAGCCCGCCGATTTCGGCAATTCGGTTGTTCGACAAGTCAAGCGACCATAGCTTTGCGAGTTTTTCCAGTCCGTCGATTCGGTCTATCAAATTGTGCGACAGATTTATTTTTTGCAGTTGTGCGGGAGTGTTCAGACCTTTGATTTCGGCTATTCGGTTTGCCGACAAATCTATTGCCCACAGATGCACGAGCTGTTCCAGACCTTTGATTTCGGATATTCGGTTGTGCGACAAATCCAGTTCGCGCAATTGAGCGAGTGTTGTCGGGATTTTGATTTCTTCGATTTGATTATCCGACAAATCCAGCCACCACAATTGCGTGAGCGAATCCAGTCCTTTGATTTCGGCGAGCCGGTTTGCCGCCAGATTCAAGTCTCTCAGCTGCGCGTGAGCGTTTGTCAGGTTGATTTCTTCGATTTTATTGTCCGACAAGTCCAGACCCCACAGCTGCGCGAGCGTGTCCAGACCGTTCGTTTCGACTATTTCGTTGTTCGACAAAATCAGAGATTGCAGTTGAGTAAGGGTTTCCAGACCTTTGATTTCCGTAATTCGGTTGCCCGAAAGATTCAGCTCTTTCAGAAGCGGGAACAATTCCAGTCCCTTGATCTCGGCGATTTGATTGTGCGACAAATCCAGAACGCAGAGACTCGCGAACGATTCGGGCAAATCTATTTCCGTGATTCTGTTGTGCGACAAATCCAGTTCTCTCAATCGGGCGGCGGCTGTTGTTGTTTTCGTTTCGGCAATTTGATTTCGCGACAAATCCAGTCGCGTCAACTGCGCGAGCGCATCAAGTCCGGTTATTTCAGAAATTTGATTTCCCGACAAAATCAAATCCCGCAACTGAGTCAGCGATTCCAGTCCCTGTATCCGCGAAATTCTGTTGTCGGACAAAATCAGGGTTTGCAGTTCCGGGAATGCCTCCATTCCCTTTATTTCCGCGCTTCCGTTGCAGGAGAGATTCAATCCGGTGATTGCCCGATTGTCGTTAAGCTGGTAGGAATTACAAGCCTCGTAAATATACGAACCGTTCTCAAGTTCTTCGAGTTCGATATTGTAGAGTTTTTCCAGTCCAATAATTTCTTGTGGTTTGCTCATTGTATTGCAATTTTTATAGTTGTAAAAAACATTAAATTTTCGGCAAAAGTATAAAAAAGTTTTAATATGGGGTATGGGGTACGGGGTATAGGGTGTGGGGTATCTTCGTCCTTACCCTATACCTCATACCCTATACCCTATACCCTATAATTCAGAACTATTTACTTTGTTGATAATCGAGCCGCCGCGAAGACGGATTCTTGTCTGGAAGTTCCGTTCTCCCTTCGACAGTTCAATGATTCTTGCGCCGTGAATCATGTGAGTATAGGTGTTTTTGGCGCCGGAGAAACGTCCGTAGGCGAGAATGATGCCGTTGTGAGAGCCGATGTAGTCGTTGTCGTGGTCGTGACCGACGAAGGTTGCCGTCACGTCGCCGCACGAGCGCATTGCGGCGAACATGCCGGTGTTTATCGCGCCCGGACATTCGTTTTCGTTCTTCATTCCGACTATCTTTTTCCGCGCTGCGGTCATTTCCGCGTACTCGTTCAGAGGAATGTGGAAGAAGGCGAGCGCCTTCGCCGGACGTCCTCCGTTGCGGGCGGCGTACTCCCTGCTGAGGTTCCGGTACCATTCTATCTGGTTGAACTCGAACCAGCCGTAGCCCTTAAAGCCCTCGATGGCGGGGTAGGCGTTGGAATCCATGAAGTAGAGCAGAAAGTCGAGACTGTCGCCCGCAAGGATTTCGAGGGTATAGTTGCCTACGCCCTTGATGTTGTCCGGTCCTTTCGAGGCGCGGCAGTGCGGTTTCCGCATGATATGTTCCATTATTTCCGTGCGCGACTTGTCCTTTTCGTCGTCGTGATTGCCGAAGACCACCGCCCACTCCGCGCCTGCCGCTTCGACCGGCGCAAGCACCGCGTCCCAGCCTTCGAGCGCCGGCTGCATGGTGACCACGTCGCCCGTGAACACCACGAGGTCGGGTTTCTCGTCGGCGAGCGTTTCCTTTATCAGTTCTATCGGTTCCTTTGCCGCACTGTGATTTGCGTTGTAGTGAAGATCGGTGAACTGAACGATTTTGAACTTGCCGTCAGGGTTCATCCGCAGCGGCGGCCGTGCTTCGGCCACAGCTGCGGCAAGAACGATTAACAGTAATGTTAACAGAATATTTTTCCTCATTGCCTGTGCGCGTTACTTTGAATGTGCCTTGTAGTGTCTGATGATTTTGGGGATTACTGTCGAGAGATCGCCCGTTATCGCGTAGTCGGCTATGCGGGTTATCGGCGCATCGGGGTCGCTGTTGATGGAGATGATCATTGCCGATTCCTGCATTCCGGCGGTGTGCTGCACCTGACCCGATATTCCGCAGGCTATATAGAGTTTGGGACGGACTGTTACTCCCGTCTGTCCCACCTGTCGCGCATGTTCCGCGAAGCCTGCATCGACGGCGGCGCGCGACGCTCCTACTTCGCCGCCGAGCACATCGGCAAGTTCAAAGAGCAGGGCGAAGTTCTCCTTCGAGCCAACCCCGTAGCCTCCCGCAACGATGACGGGCGCCGACTTGATGTTGATCTTGCGTTCCTCAATGTGACGGTCGATTATCGAGACAACGAAATCCTCGTCGCGCAGATACTTGCTCGCGTCTATCCTTTTCAGTTCTCCGGTTTTCGGAGCTGCCGATTTCTCCTTGCGCATCACGCCCTCGCGAACGGTTGCCATTTGCGGGCGACAGTCGGGATTGATAATCGTGGCGATGATGTTTCCTCCGAAGGCGGGGCGGATTTGCATCAGCAGGTCTTTGTATTCTTTGCCTTTGGTGTCGCGGTGGTCGCCTATTTCGAGGCTGGTGCAGTCGGCGGTCAGTCCGCTTTCGAGCGACGAGGATACTCGCGGCGCAAGATCCCTGCCCAGAGGCGAAGCTCCGAAGAGGGCAATCTGAGGACGCTCCTCGCCGAACACCCCTGCAACCACTGCCGAGTGAGGCAGAGTGAGATAGGGCGAAAGACGGGCGTCGTCGGCAACGTGCACCGTGTCGGCTCCGTATTCGTAGAGTTCTTTTTCCACGCCGTCGAGTCCGCTGCCCAGCACGAGAGCTTCGAGTTTGCAGCCGAGCCGTTGCGCGAGTTCCCGCCCTTTGGTCAGGAGTTCGAGGCTGACATCGGCTATTTTAGCTTTTTCGGTTTCGCAGTAAACGAAAATATTGTTCATTTATAAGATGTTTGGTTATTGTTCTAAAAGTTCGCGCTATTTTAAAAGTCCGCGTTGTTTAATGTAACGAAGTATTCGGCAACTTTGTTGCCGTAGTCTTTTTCGGCGGTTTGCCACGAAGCGCAGTCGAGAAGCAGAAGCGAGTGAACGCCTGTTTCGTCCTCGACGCTTGTTCTGAGCGCCCGTATTTCGTAGTCGGGAGCGAGAATCGTATTGAACGCTCTGAGCGCCTTGTAGCCGTCGCGGGGTATTTCGCTGGTTCGCCCGTTGAACGCGACTTCGAGTTTCCCGTTGTCGGACGCCTGCAATTCAAACTCGAACGGGAGTTTTTCGCCGAAATCCTCGATTACCAGCATGAAATCGTCGTTCTCGACTATTTGCGTCATAAACAGAGTCTCGAAGAACGCCACCGTACGTTCGTCGTCCTCGTACTCTGCCAGTTCCTCGAAATCGTATTTGTCGAAATACAGATCGAGCTGCGTTTTGTATTTCTTTGTGAGATACCCGTGATCGTCCTCGAACAAGGCTCTCAAATCGTCGGTTGAAAGGAGTGGTTCCATTTTCCGTAATTCAGTTTATATTATTAACCCAGTGTGTGATTTGCCGCCAGTTCCGCAACGAGAGCTTCGATGTCGGCATCCGAATCGGAAAGCCTTTTCGATTCCTTTGCCGTGAAGACCACGTTTTCGATTTTCTTCACCTTGGTAGGCGAGCCTTTCAGTCCGAATCGAGTTTCCTCGCCGCCTATATCGTCCGCGCTCCATTCGGAGAAGTTGAGAAACGGACGCGAGTGCAGGAAGTCGAGATACTCCTGATCTTCCGCCGCCTGACTTTTCTCCGCCTGCTCTTCCAGCGCCTTAATTTCGCTCTTTGTCTTTGCGTGTTTGAATTTCAGGGTTTGCCTGATGTTGCGCGGACGGCAGGAGGGAGCCGATGCGTTGACCGTAACGAGCAGCGGGAGTCGCCCCTTCACAGTTTCCACCCCGTGTTCGAGCCGTCGCTTTACGGTGATTTCCGCTCCGTTGCAGGCAACGATTTCTTCCGCGTAGGTGATTTGAGCCATGCCGAGTTTTTCGGCTACTTGGGGTCCCACCTGAGCCGTGTCGCCGTCTATCGCCTGACGTCCCGCGATTATCAGGTCGGGATTCAGTTTTTCCATCGCCCGAGCTATCGCGTAGGACGTTGCCAGAGTGTCTGCGCCGGCGAATTTGCGATCGGTGAGCAGGACGCCGCCGTCGGCGCCCCGAAACAGTCCTTCGCGGAGAATGTCGGCTGCGCGCACCGGTCCCATGGTCAGCAGAACGATCTCTGTTTCGGGCGTCTGCTCCTTGAGCCGCAGGGCGGCTTCCAGCGCGTGGAGGTCTTCGGGATTGAAGATTGCGGGCAGGGCGGCGCGATTCACCGTCCCGTCGTCCTTCATCGCGTCCTTTCCCACATTTCTGGTGTCGGGCACTTGTTTTGCCAATACTGCTATTTTCATTGTGGTGTAAAATAAATGATTTTGATTCTGAATATGCGTTTCGAGGTTTCCGTCGCCTTGAAACGGTCGTCGATGCGCAGCCCCGCTACCCAAACTATTTCGCCGTCGGAGAGCAGCACCATGCAACGCTTCTTTTCGATGAGCGGAACCTTTCGGTCGATGAGGAAGTCGCTCAGCTTCTTGCTCCCCTTCATGCCCAGCGGCACGAAGCGGTCGCCGTCCTCAATGTGACGGAGCGTCAGCGGGAAGCTCAGTTTCGACATGTCGAACTCTCCCGTCAGTTCCGTTTGCGCCGGAACGAAGTCGTCCGGTCTGTCGAACGCCTCGCAGTGCATCTCGAAGCGGTCGAAATAGAAATCGGAATTGTGATGCACTTTCAGCGCCGGATAGGGTTCCTTCACCGGCGCCACTATCAGTTCGGCGCGGTCTATCAGCAGCACGTGCGACGAAGAGTGAAAGCTCCGTCCCGATTCCCCCCTGTCCATGCACCGGCATGCGTCGGCAATGGTTTTCCTTTTGAATCCGTAGGCGCTGAGGATATAAAACAGGGTTGTCGTCCGCGAGTGCGAAGCGCGAAGGGCTTCGAGCGGAATATGCAGGTCGGCGCCGTCGAGCGAGGCGTGGTCGAGCAGAAAGTCGCCCGTTGCGCTTTTGACAAACAAATCCGCTTCGTTGAGATACGATATGCTTTCGTTCGCTTTTTTCCTGAATCCCGAATCGATGCGGTCGAGTGCCGGAAGGAGCAGATGACGTATCCGGTTGCGCAGATATTTGTCGGAAGCGTTCGACGAATCTTCCCTGAACGGCACTGTATTGTCGGAGGCATACTGTTCTATGTCGCTTCTCGAAAAGCGCAGCAGCGGACGAACGAGAGCTTCCGTGAGACCCGGTATTCCGTGCAGACCGCTCAGCCCCGCTCCGCGCGCGAGGTTGATGAAGAACGTTTCGAGATTGTCGTCGGAATTGTGAGCCACTGCCGTTTTGTGGAATCCGTTTTCGCGGCGGATTTTTTCAAACCATTCGTAACGCAGGTTTCGCGCGGCGAGCTGGGTCGAAAGACCGTGATTCGCCGCATATTCGCGGGTGTCGAATCGAACGGCGAAAAGAGGCATGTCGTGCTGGCGGGCGAAGGATGCCACGAATTTTTCATCTCCGTCCGATTCGCTCTCTCTGAGCGAGAAGTTACAGTGGGCTATCGCGCACCGGCAGTCCGATTTGGCGAACAGATGCGCCATGACCATTGAATCCATCCCTCCGCTGACAGCCAGCAGATACTTTTTACTTTTTTCGATGTTACATAACCTGATTGACATTTTTCAAAAATTAAACATTGAGTATATATATCCGTTTCTTTCGTTTCCGAACGATTATTACGCACAAAACCCAACAAAGATACAGCTCATTGTTGGGTTAAGTTTCCGTAAGCGTTCGTTCGTCACGCCGGTTCCGAATCTTCGGGTTTATCATCCACCGTTTCTTCGCCAAGGTACTCCGGCAGCTTCATGCCGGCCATGTCGAAGAGATCGTTCAGCGGTGGAACCGACTTCATCAGTCCCGACACGAAATTTGCAGTCGAGGACTTTGCTCCGTTTCCCGGATTGTCCCAGACCGTTATTTTGTCTATTTTCAGATTTTTGATTGCTTCTACCTGTATTCCGACCAATTCGGGGAGCTTGTCGGAAATCATCATCAGCACCGCCTTTCGGGGATCGCCCGCCGCCGCTGCAACTATCTGTCCGAAACCCGCCGCCTGCTTGGTGAGAATCTCGTTGATACCCCGCGCCTGAGCTTCCATTTTGGCGAAGATTGCGTCCGCTTCCCCGCGAGCCTTCCGGCGCAGGTTTTCGGCTTCGGCTTCGGCTGCGATGATCACTTTCTCCTTTTCGATTTCCGCCTGTATGATAATGTCGGCAGTCTGCGAGGCTTTTTCGCGCGCGGCGCGGGCATCCTCGGCAATTTTTTCGGCGGCGTAGGCTTCTTCCAGCGCCTTTGCCCCCTGCACTTTTTCGGCGGCGGTGGCTTTGCGCAGCGCTTCGGCTTCGCGTTCGCGACGTTCGGCATCGGAATTGGCTATGGTGATTTTGGCTTTGTTTTCGCCCTCTACGGCTACGGCGTTGGCGTCGGCGGTTCTGACGCGGGTGTCCCTCACAGTCTCGGCGATGCGGATATCCTTGTCCCTGTCGGCTTCCGCCTTGCCTATTTCGCCGAAACGATTCTGTTCCGCCACGCTCTTCTTTGCCTCGTTGATGGCTTTCGCGGCTGCCTCCTTGCCGAGCGCCTCGATATAGCCCGATTCGTCGCGAATGTCGGTCACGTTGACGTTAATGAGTTTCAGCCCTATCTTGCGCAATTCCATCTCGACGTTCTGACTCACGTTCAGCAGAAACTTGTCGCGGTCGGAATTGATTTCCTCTATGTCCATCGTCGCTATCACGAGGCGCAACTGTCCGAACAGTATGTCCTTCGCCAAATCCTGAATGTTTTCGAGCGACAAGCCGAGCAGCCTTTCGGCGGCATTGATCATATTGTCCGGCTCGGTGGAAATGCCCACCGTGAACCGGCACGGAACATCGACCCTGATATTCTGCTTGCTGAGCGCATTGGTCAAATTGCACTCTATGGGAATGGGAGTCAGATCGAGAAAAGCGTAACTCTGGAAAACAGGCCAGATGAACGACGCCCCGCCGTGGATACATTTGGCGGAACTGACGCTGCCTTCGTCGTTTTTGCCCGTTCGCCCGTACACCACGAGTATTTTGTCCGACGGACACCTTTTATATCTTGCGAAGATTGCGGCTAACGCCACGAAAACCACCGCCACAAAAACCAAAATATACGAAATTTCACCCATTGCTACCGTTTTATTTTTAAATTACAAATCTCCTATTCATGCGCTCAAACACTTACACACATTCTTCCGTTTATCGCGCACCTCGCAAAGGTAATTTATTTTTTTCTTACAAAACAAATTTCACGCACTTTTTTTTTCGTTGGGGTGTTATGAATTATGAATTATGAATTATGAATTATGAATTGCCTGACGGAAAGTTGGACAGTTCATAATTCATAATTCATAATTCATAACTGATGTTACGCAGTGTGCGGTTTTTAGCACACAGATGACACAGATTTGACAGATGACACAGATTTGACAGATGACACAGATTCGACAGATTTACACGAATACCAATCCGCGTAAATCTGTCAAATCTGTGTCATCTGTC
>JAITHX010000166.1 GCA_031279735.1 Prevotellaceae bacterium | reverse complement strand
TTCAGACATTTTTTGTCGCTGTCGTAGAGTTTGTAATCGCCGTCTTTTTTATTGTTTTTGTAATGATATTCCGATTTCAAATTTCCGGTATTGTAATCATATTCTTTGCTCGGGCCGTTTCTTTTGTCGTCGGCGTAATTGACGGTTCTTTGCAGTGAACCGTCCGTGTAATAGGTTTTTGATTCGCCGTTTTTCAAATCGTTTTTATAGCGGGTTTCGCTTACGGGTTTGCCTTCGCAATTGTTTTCCTGCCAGATGCCGTCTTTTTTACCGTCTTTGTATGTTCCTTTTTTCAGGATGCCTCCGTTTTCGAGAATTTCGGAATATTCGCCGTTGCGAAGTCCATTCGCGTAATGTTCCGTTTGCGTGTAGTTGCACCACCCTGCTCCGTCAGTTTGTCGGATTTGAAAAATTGGTATGAACCGTTGTAAAAGCCGTTTTCAAATTCGGCAAGTCTATATTCCGATCTGTAACCGTCAATGATGCGGTGTTGACCGTTCAGCGGTTTTTCGCTCTTATACTCGCGGAAGAGCAGACGTCCGTCGCCCGCGTTGATAACTTTTACTTCTCCGACGGTAATTTCGTTCTGCGCATGAACATTTGCGGAAGCGACAAACAAAATGCCCGTGATAATCAGCAAGGTATATGCGGTTTTTCCGACTGTTCGCTTAATTGTCCGTTTCATATTCTTCTTGTTTTTATTTTTAATTAATAATCTTATGTCAAACTTTTATTTTTTCTTTTAATATCGCGTTATCTGTCAAGCTGTACTCATGTTCGCAAAGGTAAAAAAACTTTTTATGAATTATGAATTATGGTTCTACTGGGAATTGTAAGTGTTACGAGATAAATTGACAGTTTTTTCACCGCCTGGCGGTGTTTTTTTACCGCAAAGGGCGCAAAGGCTTCGCAGAGGGCGCAAAGGCTTCGCGTCCTTTGCAAAGCCCTTGCGCCCTTTGTAAGTGTTACGAGATAAATTGACGGTTTTTTCACCGCCTGGCGGTGTTTTTTTACCGCAGAGGGCGCAAAGGCTTCGCAGAGGGCGCAAAGGCTTCGCGTCCTTTGCAAAGGGCGCAAGGGCTTCGCAACGGACGCGAAGCCCTTGCGCCCTTTGCGAAGCCTTTGCGCCCCTTGCGTTACAAAAACACCGCAACGCGGTGAAAAAACACGCAAACTTTTTCCACACAATTCCCGGTAGAACCAAAATAGAAGACGCGGCATGGAGACGCGGCATGCCACGTCTCTACAAACGGCGGGCGGACAGGATAGCAGGGATATGTCATTATACTGTGGTTATGTTGTTTGTAGAGACGTGACATGCTGCGTCTCCATGCCGCGTTTTCTATTTTCAACTCACGATTTTAACACGACAGAAGTATAGTGGTTAGCGGTTAGCGGTTAGCGGTTAGCGGTTAGTGGTTAGCGGTTAGTGGTTAGTGGTTATCGGCTCAGTGTCTCCGTCGCCCTCCACCCGTCCGACAGGCACTAACCACTAATCACTAACCACTAACCACTAATCACTAACCACTAATCACTAACCACTAATCACTAACCACTAACCGCTAACCGGACTGCAACGAGAAAAGCCGTCCGAACATTCGGGCGGCTTTTCGGCTTTTGTTCCTCGTTATTATAAATTGGGACCGTACATTTTCATGACTGTCTGATATACGAGTTCGTATTCGTAGCCTTTCGACAGTCCGAACTTTATGAGTTTGTTCGTTAAATCCTCTTCCGAAGGCATTACGGTTTTCATCAGTTTTCCGTCTTCGCATTTCATGATTTCGGCGGGATAGTTTTTAAGTATGTTGTAGTTGTGAGTAGCCATCAGAACGGTGATGCCGAAGGAACTCGACAGCGCGTGAATAATCTTCATGATATTCGAGCTTGTGTCGGGGTCGAGGTTTCCTGTGGGTTCGTCGGCAAGAATAATTTCGGGATTGTTCAGCATAGCCCGCGCTATGGCGACGCGCTGCTGTTCGCCTCCCGACAGGCGGAAGGGCATGGCGTCAACTTTGTCCGAGAGACCCACGATGGAAAGAACTTCGTCGATTCTCGCCTGTATTTCGTATTTGTTAGCCCATCCGGTGGCTTTAAGCACGAACATCAGATTGTCGTACACTGTTCTGTCGGTCAAGAGCTGAAAGTCCTGAAACACGACGCCTATCTTGCGTCTCAATTCGGGGATATGGGCTTCCCTGATATTGTTCAGCTGGTAGTTCAATACTTTCGCATTGCCGGTGTTTATGGGGATTTCTCCGTTGATTGTTTTTATCAGCGAGCTTTTTCCGCTGCCCACTCTGCCTATGAGATAAAGGAATTGACCTTTTTCCATGCTGAAGGATACGTCGGAGAGGACTTTGACGTCTTTCTGGCAAATATCCACGTTCTTGAAATTTATGACTGTACTCATTCGGATTTAGTAGAGAATTTTTCTGCCGGGTTTGATTATCGACATTTTTCTTAGCTTGTTGATGGCGCACAGTCGGCTGACGGATACTCCGGTTCGTTTTGAAATCATTTCGAGGGATTCGCCTTTTCTGACAGTCCACGCTCTCAATCCCGAAGGCATGAGCGCTCTTTTGCGATAGTCGAAATTCTTTTTGGTGAGCAAAGCCTTCTCGCTCTTGACGCACAGGCAGCTGTCGAAGTCTATGAAATCGCGGGGATTGATGCACAGCCCCCAGTAACGTATTTCGTAGTGCAGATGCGCTCCCGACGATCGTCCGGTGTTTCCGGCGTATCCTATGAGGTCTCCCGCTTTAACTATCTGGTCGGGTTCGACCATAATCTTGCTGAGATGTCCGTAGAAAGTTTCCAGTCCGTCGTTGTGTCTGATTACTATCAGGTTGCCGTAATTTCCCAGAGGTTTTGCGATTCTTACGGCTCCGTCCATCGAGGCGAGTATGGAATCGCCCTTGTAGGCTTTCAGGTCGATGCCGTAGTGATAGCGATAGCGTCGGGGACCAAATTCCGAAGTGACTTTGTAATGTTTCGCCAGGGGATAGAAGAATCCTTTCAGGGAAACGTGAATGCTGTCGTTTCGGAGGATCGAATCCGAGATGTTGTAGGGATTCACCTGGAGGTTGTTCCAGATAAGATAGAGGTCGTCTTCGCCGCCGGAATCTTCGTCGAGGTCGAGGGCTCTTGGCGTTCCTTCGGGAAGGAGATAGGCTATTTCCGGCGGCTGGACATCTAATGTGGCTTTGAATTTAATTTTGGGAATCAGGGGTTCGGCGAGGTATTTTTTTCGTGATGCCTGATTATTTTTCGATTGCGATAGAGCAACGAGAGGCGCGAACACGATACAAACGGCAAGCAGCCATAAAAAAGTCATATTTTTTATATTCTTAATCAACATGGGTATTATGATTTAAAATTTTTAAGCATCTATTTTAGCGTATTTGGCATGGGTTTCTATAAATTCTCTTCTGGGCGGCACTTCGTCGCCCATGAGCATGGAGAATATTCGGTCGGCTTCGGAAGCGTTTTCGATGGATACTTGTCTCAGCACCCGTTTTTCGGGATTCATTGTCGTTTCCCAGAGCTGTTCGGCGTTCATTTCGCCGAGTCCCTTGTATCGCTGTATGTGAACGCTTGTTTCCTTGCCTTTTCCGAGTTCTTCGACGGCTTTTTTTCGTTCGTCTTCGTTCCAGCAGTATCGTTCGTCCTTTCCTCTTTTCACTAAATAGAGAGGCGGGGTGGCGATGTAGAGGTGTCCTCTTTTTATGAGGTCTTGCATGTATCGGAAGAAGAAAGTCATAATCAGGGTGGCGATATGGCTTCCGTCCACGTCGGCATCGGTCATGATGACGATTTTGTGATAGCGCAGTTTTTCGAGGTTCAAGGCTTTGGAGTCTTCTTCGGTGCCTATGGAAACGCCGAGCGCCTGATAGATATTTTTTATTTCGTCGTTTTCGAATATTTTGTGTTCCATTGCTTTTTCGACGTTGAGGATTTTGCCTCTGAGTGGCATAATGGCTTGAAAGATTCTGTCTCTTCCCTGTTTTGCCGTTCCGCCCGCCGAGTCGCCTTCGACGAGAAACACTTCGCAGTTCGATGCGTTTCGGTCGGAGCAATCCGCCAGTTTGCCCGGCAGTCCGGAACCCGACAGAACGCCTTTGCGCTGCACTATGTCGCGAGCCTTGCGCGCGGCGTGTCTTGCGGTGGCTGCGAGGATAACCTTATCTATGATGATTTTCGCGTCCTTGGGATTTTCTTCGAGATAGTTTTCGAGGGCGGCGCTCACGGCTTGATCTACTGCGGCGGATACGTCGCCGTTGCCGAGTTTGGTTTTCGTTTGCCCTTCGAACTGCGGTTCGGCTACTTTCACCGAGACTACGGCGGTCAGTCCTTCTCTGAAATCGTCGCCCAGTATGTCGATTTTGAGTTTCGACAGCATTCCGGATTTGTCGGCGTAGTTTTTCAGCGTTCTGGTCAGTCCGCGACGAAAGCCCGTCAGATGGGTGCCTCCTTCTATCGTGTTGATGTTGTTGACGTAGGAATGGACGTTTTCGATGAATCCGGTATTGTACTGCATGGCTATTTCCACCGGTATTCCCGTTTTTTCGGTTTCGAGGTAAATGGGTTTTTCGGTCAGTTTCACCCGCGTTGAATCAAGGTAAGCCACAAATTCCAGCAGTCCGTCTTCGGAATAGAACTTTTCGGAGCGAAAAGCCTGCGAATTTTCGCTGTTTTCGCTGTTGTTGTCGTCGCTGCCGGACTTGAGTTCTCTTTCGTCGGTCAGCGAAAGGCGGATACCTTTATTAAGGTATGCGAGTTCGCGGATTCGGGTTGCCAGGACTTCAAAGTTGTATTCGGTGGTAGTTGTGAATATTTCGGCGTCGGGTCTGAAAAATATTTCGGTACCGGTTTCTTCGGTTTCGCCGATTACATCCACTTCGGTTTGCGGCACTCCCCGGCTGTATTTCTGCCGGAAGATTTTGCCGTCTTTCTTCACTGTTGCCACGAGATCGACCGACAGAGCGTTGACGCAGGAAACGCCTACGCCGTGCAGCCCGCCGGAAACTTTGTAGCTTCCCTTGTCGAATTTGCCGCCCGCGTGCAGGACGGTAAGGACAACTTCCAGAGCGGATTTCTTTTCCTTTTCGTGCCAATCGGTGGGGATACCCCGTCCGTTGTCGGTAACGGTGATCGAATTGTCTTTGTGAATTGTGATTTCGATATTGTTCGCGTAACCTGCGAGAGCTTCGTCTATCGAATTATCGACAACCTCGTAAACCAAATGATGCAAGCCTCTTGTGCCTACGTCGCCTATGTACATCGAGGGGCGTTTGCGCACCGCTTCGAGTCCTTCCAGCACTTGGATGTTGTGTGCCGAATAATTGCCTTCAGTTTTAACTTCGTTTACTTCTTCCATATTATTTTTTAACGTTCAAAATAAAATCGTGCAAAGGTAATCAAAATATTCGTAACCTTACCGGTCATGTTTTGGTGGTATTTCATCAACGATTTAATTATGACATTGTTATTGTTATTTTTTTTCTCCGGAACAGCCTAATTTTTTTATGAACGGCTTAGATTTGCCGATATTTTTCATGGATTTTTTGAAAATAGGGGGAACTCGGACATCCGTTAAAATATATTTGCGTCAGTGGAGAATAAAAAAAAATAAAAAAAAAATTGATTTTAATTCTTTCGGTTACAGCAAAATAGGCGATAAAGGGGTTGCGATTCGTTAATTTTAACCCTAATTAATGAAAAAGTATGATGCGGAATTTATATCTTTGTGCCCGATATTTATTTTTAATAAGGTATAAAGCTATGTCAGACAATAAAATTACATCTGTGATAAAGACATTGGAGCGTACAATCGGAATATTGGAGAACTGTAACGATTTAGGCGCCGTACCCGATGTTACGAGGAAGCGTATCATAGAGATGCTTAATACGGCAATGATGGATGTGTATTTTTTGGACGCCCCGTCGGAGAGTGTTTCAAAAAATCTTGCTCCAGCTTCTCCGCTTCTTCCTCCTCCTCCCCCTCCCCCTCAGATTTCGGTTGTTGCTCCGAAAAAAGAAGAAAAAACCGAAGTTTACGCCAAACCGATTCCCGAAATTCGCAAGCCGGAGCCAATTGCGGAAGAACGCAAGGAACCCGAAAAGAACAGCTCCGAACCGGACGGATTTTATATCACTGAGGACGAAATTGCTCCATTCGAAAGACGCGGCGGAAAAAAGTCCGATAATCCGCCCGCAGCCGTTTCTTCGACCGACAAAATCACGGACGACACCCCCCCGTCAAATATGGTGGACGAAGATTTTATTTTCAGGCAGCCCAAAACCATGATTTTCGAAGAACCCGTCGCCGAACGTGCCGGCGGAGGCGAAAACGACAAGGTGAAAAACGAACTTGCAGCGCTGAAAAATCAGCTCGACGAAGAACGCAAGCGGCTGGAACGCGAATTGAGAAGCTGGCAGGACGAAAAACGCAAACAGGAAAACGAAATCGTCGCTACCAAAAAATTGCTCGAATCCCTGCAGCAGCGTCAGGAATCGCGACAAAACTGGGAAAACGAACCCCTGATACGCGAAGCGCCGCAGCCTCCGCTGCAAACCCGCCACCATTCGACCGAACGTTATTCCGACCAGCAGCCCCAGCAGACACGGCACTCGACCGAACGCTATCCCGACCAGCAACCTTCGCCGCAAGCACGGCATCAGTCCGTTTCCGAACGAAATGAACGAAATGAACGAAACGCGGATCCGCCATCGCCGCAGACCCGTCACAGCGCAGGCGACTGGTTTTCCGAAACACAGCAAACCACGCTCGGCGACAGTTTTCTGGGTTCCCGAAAGGTTTTGCACGAAAACTACGAGAACTCCGACCCTCTGGCGAATCAGATTTCGACCCGAGTATCGAGCCTGCAAAAAGCCATAGGCATAAACGACAGATTCAGATTTGTGAAGGAACTCTTCGGCGGCGATTCTGACTTGTATTGCGAAACTATCTCCAAACTCGACTCCATAGGCTCGCTCGGAGCAGCGATATCCTATATTGAATCCAATTTTTCGTGGGACAAAAACAGCGACTCTGTAAAGCAACTTATTTCTCTGGTGAGAAGAAGATACATGTAAATTTAAATGGTTATTGAAAAAAAAAAGACTGTCGCCGATAGTATTTGGCGACAGTCCTTTTTTTCTCCGTACCCGATTTTAGGGATGATAAGGGATGCGTTAGAAATAACTTATGGTTCTGCAGGGAATTGTGTGAAAAAGTCATAAAACCCTTATTTTTCAAAGTGTCTTTAGTAGCCTCCTGACCGCATCACCCTTGTTCCCTTATTAAGGGATTGTGCGGTTATTCACCGCGTCGCGGTGTTTTTTCACCGCAGAGGACGCAAAGGTTTCGCAGGGGGCGCAGAGGCTTCGCGTCCTTTGTGC
>JAITHX010000156.1 GCA_031279735.1 Prevotellaceae bacterium | reverse complement strand
GTTTCGATGGCTTGCCGTCCCTTTTCGTCGCTGTCGCCGCCGATAAGCACGCGGTCGGGATTGAGCAAATCGTTGACGGCGGTGCCTTCGGCAAGAAATTCGGGATTCGAGAGTATTTGAAACGAGTGGTGCGAATCTTCCGAATCGAGAATCGTTTTCAGACTTTCGGCGGTGCGCACCGGAATGGTCGATTTTTCGACCACTATCCTGTCGCCGTCGGCTACGCGGGCTATCCGGCGGGCGCACAGTTCGATGTACTTCAAATCGGCAGCCATTCCCTTTCCTATTCCGTAGTCCTTGGTGGGAGTATTCACGGAGATGAAAATCATCTGCGCACCCCTGATGGCTTCGTCTATGTCGGTCGAGAAGAACAGGTTTCTGCCTCTCGTTTTCCGGACTATTTCGCCCAGACCGGGTTCATAGATCGGGAGTTTTTCGATGTTGGCGTCGTTCCACGCGGCGATTCGCGCTTCGTTGACGTCAACCACAGTTACTTTTATATGTGGACATTTTTCGGCGATAATCGCCATGGTCGGTCCACCCACGTATCCGGCACCGATGCAGCAGATCGACGTCACGGACAGTTTTTCGCCTGTTTTGTGGATGTTCATTCGAGATATGTTTTTATTCTATGTTTTCGAGATTTGTCATACGTTAGCTCCGTGACAGTTCTTGTACTTCTTGCCGCTGCCGCAGTAGCAGGGATCGTTGCGCCCCGGACGCTTCTCCGCTTTCGCCGGCGTCGTTTGACGCGATTCGTCGCTGCCGCCGGAAGTCGAGAGATCGTCGCGTCGGGTTTGCAGCTTACTCGTGTCGATGCGTCTGGGGAGTTCGCCACGTTGCGCGGGTTCGCTGCGCTGCGCCTCGTTTTCGTTTCTTGTCGGGATTTGCACTTTCATCAGCATCCCGATGATTTCACGTCCTATCTTGTCGAGCATACCCTTGAACAATTCGTAGGATTCAAACTTGTAGATAAGCAGAGGGTCTTTCTGTTCGTAGGCGGCGTTTTGCACCGACTGTCTCAGGTCGTCCATTTCGCGGAGATGCTCCTTCCAGTATTCGTCGATGGTGAGCAGAACAATAGTCTTGGCATAAGCCTTGACTATCGACCGTCCCCTCGTGTCGTAAGCCTCGCGGAGATTGGCAAGAATCCTCAGCATCCTGTGACCGTCGCCCATGGGGATTTCGATATTGCTGAACGTATTTCCGCTGCGTTCGTAAACGTTCCTGACGATGGGAAAGAGACGGTCGGCGAGAAGGTCGGCGCGGCGGCGGTAGTTCTCCTCGACGGTAGCGACGAGCTTTGGCGCGTAGTCTGCTTTACTCATCGTTCCGTATTCTTCGGCACCGAAGGGAGGTTCGATGTGCAGATTCTTGATGATTTCCCTATAGAATGTATCATAGTCGTAGCCTTCGAGCTGTTCGGAGAGCGAATCGCAATAGTCGGAGATCATGTTCTGGATGTCAACATCAACCCGTTCGCCGTGCAGGGCGTGATTGCGTCGCGAGTAGATCACCTTGCGCTGGGCGTTCATCACGTCGTCGTATTCAAGCAGACGCTTGCGGATACCGAAATTGTTTTCCTCGACCTTGCGCTGCGCCCGTTCGATGGAGCGGGAGATCATGGAATGTTGAATCACTTCGTCTTCTTTGATTCCGAGTCTGTCCATGATGCGAGAGATACGTTCCGAGCCGAAAAGACGCATCAGGTTGTCCTCGAGCGAGACGTAGAACTGCGAAGTACCGGGGTCGCCCTGACGTCCCGAACGACCGCGAAGCTGCCTGTCAACGCGACGCGATTCATGACGTTCGGTACCGATGATAGCCAGTCCTCCAGCATCCTTCACGCCCGGACCGAGTTTGATGTCCGTACCGCGTCCCGCCATGTTGGTGGCGATGGTCACAGTTCCGGCGATACCGGCTTCGGCAACGATATCCGCTTCGCGCTGGTGCTGTTTCGCGTTAAGGACATTGTGCTTCACGCCGCGCAGCTTTAGCATCTTGCTGAGGAGTTCGGATATTTCGACCGAAGTGGTGCCAACAAGCACCGGACGCCGGTCTTCCCTGCTCAGTTTCTCTATTTCCTGCACAACAGCTTTGTACTTTTCGCGTTTGGTCTTATAGACGAGATCCTGATAGTCGTCGCGCTTGATTGGTTTGTTGGTGGGGATGACCACGACGTCGAGATAATATATCTTCCATAACTCGCCCGCCTCGGTTTCGGCAGTACCGGTCATGCCTGCAAGTTTATGGTACATTCTGAAATAGTTCTGGAGCGTGATAGTGGCGAAGGTTTGCGTCGCGGCTTCTATCTTCACGTTTTCCTTGGCTTCTATCGCCTGATGCAGACCTTCGGAGTAGCGCCGTCCCTCGAGGATACGTCCGGTCTGTTCGTCAACGATTTTCACCTTGTTGTCCATCACCACGTATTCCACTTCGCGCTCGAACATGGCGTAAGCCTTAAGGAGCTGATGAATTGTGTGAAGCCGTTCCGATTTGACAGAATAGTCGCTGAGGAGAGCATCCTTGGTCGATTCCTTTTCGGCGTCGGAAAGCTCGCCTTTTTCAATCCTTGCTATTTCGGCACCCACGTCGGGCATGACGAAAAAGGAACTGTCCTTAACCAGATTGGAAATGAACTCAAAACCCTTGTCGGTCAACTCGACCGAATTGAGCTTTTCGTCGATGACGAAGTACAGGTCGTCGGTAATCTTGAACATGTTCCGGCTGTTGTCCTGCATGTAGAAGTTTTCCGTTTTTTGCATCAGCGATTTGTGCCCCGATTCACTGAGCGTTTTAATCAGCGGCTTGTACTTGGGCAGTCCCTTGTGCGCACGGTAAAGTAGGATTCCGGCTTCGTCGGACTTTTTTTCGTCGGACGCCACCCGCTTGAAATCGGAGAGAAGTTGAGTGACCATGTTTCGCTGAGCCGAATAGAGTCTGTCCACGTAGGGTTTATACTCGTTGAACATCTGGTCGTCGCCGCGAGGCACCGGTCCGGCGATGATGAGAGGGGTACGGGCATCGTCGATAAGCACCGAATCGACTTCGTCCACAATCGCGTAATGATGTTTGCGCTGCACGAGTTCGTCGGGCGAGAACACCATGTTGTCGCGCAGATAATCAAAGCCGAACTCGTTGTTGGTTCCGAAAGTGACGTCGGCAGCATACGCCTTTCGCCGTTCTGCCGAATGAGGTTCATGTTTGTCTATGCAATCGACCGAAAGACCGTGAAATTCATAGATGGGACCCATCCATTCGGAGTCGCGCCGCGAGAGATAGGAGTTCACCGTGACGATGTGAACGCCTTTACCCGCAAGAGCGTTGAGGAAAACGGGAAGAGTGGCAACCAGAGTTTTTCCTTCGCCGGTACTCATTTCGGCAATGGCACCTATCAGCTGACGTTTGCCTTCGTGAGTGTTTTCGTATTGCAGCTTCGGAGAATTGAGAACGATGCCGCCGGCAAGCTGAACGTCGTAATGCACCATGTCCCAAGTGATAAAGTTTCCTCCGGCCATCCATTTGTTAAACCAGACGGCTTTGTCGCCCCGAATGACGACGTTCTCCTTCACCGTCGCGAGTTCGCGGTCGAAGTCGGTGGCTGTCACCGTGAGTTCTCGGTTCATCTTGAAACGTTCCGCAGTGTTTTTCACTATGGCAAACGCTTCGGGCAACAGCTGCTGCAAAACCTCTTCGAGTTTGTGGTCGAGTTCCTCGTTGAGAGCGTCGATTTTCGAGTAGAGTTTTTCCTTTTCCCTCACCTCGACGGAATCATTCTCCATCTTGAGTTTAAGTTCCTCTATGGCTTGTTCTTCCTCGACGCAATACTCCTTGATTCGCCGCTTGAGCAGCAAGGTTGCCTGTCGAAGCTCGTCGTTGTCGAGAGCCGCTATTCGGGGATATATTTCGTTGATTTCCTTTACGCGAGGCATTATCAACTTTAAATCTTTTTCGGACTTCGTGCCGAAAATCTTTGCCAAGACTGAATTAACAAAATTCATATAAATATAAATTAATAACCTAAATACGAGCCGGCAAATATACGACATTAATTTTGCAAAGCGGTTATAAAGTCGTTATTGTAGCTGTACCTGTCATAATTTTGTCGTACTTTTGTGGCAAATTAATTGAATATTATGTCAGAACAGGAATTGAACGAAATATTGTCCGCTGCGGTTTCACTTCCGGCGGAAACGGAAATTGTCGAGTTCAAAGAAGCAAAAAACGGCTATGATTTCGATAAAATCGGAAAATACTTTTCCGCGTTAAGCAACGAAGCCAACCTGAAAGGCAAATCCTGCGCATGGCTTATTTTCGGCGTCGAGAACAAAAAGCACCAAATTGTCGGCAGCCAGTACCGTCCCAGCCGCAAGGATTTGGACAGCCTGAAAAAGGAAATCGCAGACAAAACAACACAAAACATTTCGTTTATTGAAATAAAGGCTATGAACATTTTTATACTCCATTCATTCTGACTGTGGAGAAGGTACTTGCCTGTATACGCAATCTGAAATATCATTATATGACAGACAACACAAGCTTATTTCCACATGAAGTAACACGTTACGACGAATGGGTAATTCGAGAAGCCCTGCATAACTGCGTGGCTCACTCAGATTATGGAAAAAATAGCCGCATCCTTGTTTTAGAGTATCGCGACAAGCTTAGGGATGTGTTAGAAATAACTTAGAACACAGATGACGCAGATTCGACAGATTAACGCAGATTCAAATCCGCGTAAATCTGCGTCATCTGTGTCATCTGCGTCATCTGTGTGCTAAAAATCCGAACTGCATCCTTTATAAGTTATTTCTAACACATCCCTTATCTTTGATAATGCGGGAAGTTTTATTCCCAATTCGGTAGAGGAAGTAATTCACTACAACCGTCCACAACACTATTACCGAAACCTGTTTCTGGTAAATGCAATGGTTAATCTGAATATGATAGATACTGTCGGAAGCGGCATAAAAAAAATGTTTATTACTCAAAGAGAAAGGTATTTTCCTATGCCAACCTACAATATTTCCGATGAACGCCACACCGAAGTTACGATTCACGGGGAACTTATCAATGAAAATTATTCCCGTCAAATGATAATGCCATTGCTGCCATCGGAACTGTCCATTGAAAAAAAGCGAAAAAAGGTATCGAACATGACATCTGATCTGTCATTCAAAGAAAGAAAAATCAAGAATATATCTTCATCCACAAAATCCCCGATTTGGGAACTTGTCAACGAATAAGTATTATGAATTTAGAAAAGTAAGAAAAAGTGAAAAAAAGTAAGAAACGAATATTCTACGAATACCTATATTTTTGACAAGAAGGGCAATATACAATACTTGATTCTCTACAGGAAAAGTAAGAAAACTCAAAAAAGCAGTAAGAAATCAATTACGAATTACGAATTACGAATTACGGCCGGCTTCGGCTTTTCAATTACGAATTACAAATTACGAATTACGGCCGGCTTCGGACGTACAGCCGCAGTCGGCCGTAATTCGTAATTCGTAATTCGTAATTGATTCGTAATTCGTAATTCGTAATTGAATCGTAATTCTTAATTGAATTACAGTCCTACTATATGTACGGTCACTCCCTCGACCGTTTCCGGCTTTATGAACAGCTTGTCCCTCCATTTCACCTCTTTTCGGAGATCGAAGACGGCGAGCC
>JAITHX010000138.1 GCA_031279735.1 Prevotellaceae bacterium | reverse complement strand
TTCGTAATTCGTAATTGATACAGCCGAAGCCGGTCGTAATTCGTAATTCGTAATTCGTAATTGATACAGCCGAAGCCGGTCGTAATTCGTAATTCGTAATTCGTAATTGATTCGTAATTCGCAATTGAACCGAAGCCGGTCGTAATTCGTAATTCGTAATTCGTAATTGATTCGTAATTCGTAATTCGTAATTCGTAATTCGTAATTCGTAATTCGTAATTCGTAATTCGTAATTGATACGGCCGAAGCCGGTCGTAATTCGTAATTCGTAATTCGTAATTAATTCGTAATTGTTTATTACTTTTGTCGGGAATTAAAAATAAAATATTAACGAAACAATATGGCAATAATTGATTTAGTCGAATGGTTGCCTCAGGGAGACAAGACGATTTACGCCTATCGCTTCCCCGAAACCAATTTAAGTACCTACACGCAACTGATAGTGCGGGAATCGCAGGAGGCGGTTTTATTTTCCAAGGGACAGCTGGCAGGCAAGTTCGGTCCGGGAAAACATACGCTCGACACCGAAAATCTGCCGATTCTGAGAAATTTGTTCGGCATTCCGTTCGGGGGGAAGAATCCCTTCACTGCGGAAGTGTGGTTTGTGAACATGCTGCAGCCTTACGACATAGACTGGAAGACCGACAGCATGTCGATTCACGACGCCGACTACAATACCCGGCTCCCGCTGGTGGCGAAGGGGCGCTACGGTCTGAAGATAAACGATGCGGAGAAGTTTCTGATAAAGATAGTCGGCACGCGGGCGGAGTTTTCGCAGGAGGATTTGACCGATCAGTTCTTCGGGGAGTTTTCGACCAAAACGAAGTCCACCATCCTGCAGTTTATGCTCAAACACAGAATAGGATTCAAGTCGATTTCGGCTTATCTGGACGATCTTTCGGAATATCTCAAGGGGACGATGACCGCGTTCTGGGATGGTCTCGGTCTGAATCTGACTCGGTTTTACGTTACGAGCATCGACATCGACGAATCCACCGAAACGGGCAGAAAAGTGCTGGAGGCGATCTCGAAGCAAAGCGAAATGTCGATCACCGGGCGCACCTGGCAGCAGGAACAGATGTTCAACGTGGCGAACAATGCCGTAGAGGGACTGGGCGGCGGCGGCGGCGGACTGCTTGGCGGTCTGGTGGCGATGAACATGATGGGCGGTTTCGGCGGCGGCGGGGGAGCGGGAGCAGGGATGATGCAGCCCGCTTTCGATCAGCCTTCTTTCGACGGAAGCGCGCGCGGCGACGGGGCGACGCCCGCTCGTCCGCCGCAGGCGATTCGCGACGTGTACTGCTCGAACTGTTCGCGGAAGTTCTCCAACACGCACCGGTTTTGTCCGCATTGCGGCGATTCGTACAATCCTTGTCCCAAATGCGGCACGGACAACGACCCGAACGCAAGACGCTGCGTGAGTTGCGGCTCTGCGCTGTCGGACGGCGACGGGACGGCGACTTGCCCGTCGTGCAACGCTCCGGTGCCGGCGAACGCCGCCTTCTGCGGAAACTGCGGCAAGCAGATGCAGGCGCCGAGCGACAAGTGCGGACGCTGCGGAACGGCTTTGCGCCCGAACGCGAAGTTCTGTCCCGAATGTGGAAACAAAAGATAAGTCGGATTACCTTCGATCATGAATATGAATATGAAAAAGATACTTTCCATACTTATCATCCTCTCCGGCAATGCGATCATCCATGCGGCGTTCCTCGCTTTCGGCGACAAATCGAAAGCCGGCGTTCTGGCGCTGAATATGACGGTGAGTTCTGTGGTTTACGGCATGATGGTTTTTCTGATTTGGCGCACTCTGCGGATGGATTTGAACGACAAATCGCAAAAGCGCATCGGAGCCTTGGGCATAGTCTGGTTCGCCGCGGGGCTATACTCTCTGCTTGCCGTAGCGACGATGCTCGCGGCAAACCTTGCGACAGACCTCTCCTTTCCGGTTCAGCTGATAATTCACTGCGTCCTGCTGTTTCTGTATCTGCTTGGCGCGATGGCGGCGCATCGCTCGTCGAACAAGACGGCGGAGGTGCACGAACGCGAAACCGCGCGCCGCAGCGGAACGGACGAAATGAAAGCCGCCTTGCGCAGTCTGAGAAACAAAATCAGCGATGCGGACAATTTGCCCGATTCGCTGGCGCGAAGGGTGGACTCGCTTATCGAAGAGCTGCGTTTTGTTTCGCCTTCGGGCAGCAGCGAGGCGCAGGCTCTGGAGCGCTCTTTCGTCGAAACCGCGGCGGAAATGACAACAGCCGTTTCGTCGCATTTCGGCGAAGAACGGATTGAAAAGGGACTGCGGAGGTGCGAACATCTTTGCAGCGAAAGAAAAAACATTAAATAAATAAAACGTACATGGCAGGCAAAATTTTTCCCGAATCGAGCAATATCTATCGCGATCAGGCTAAGATACTGTTTGATTATTATATCGGGGCGGCTGAGAAAATCGTTCGGGAGGAAGAACGAATCGAGGGCGAAATAGCGGCTCTCGAACTGGAGAAAGCCGCAAGGAACAAGGAAATGGACGGACTGTGGATATGGTTCCTCACCGTAGTGCTGTTCTTCGTGTATTTCATAAAGAAGAACAGTCTGCTGAAGCAGATAGGCGCTCTCGACGCGCGAATCGCCGAACAGCAAAGACTGCACGCCGAAATTTTCCGCGACTATAAAGTGACGCGGCTGGGGGTGGCATACGTGCCGGTAGCCGAGCAAATCAGATACGAGGACAAGAGTTTTATGGTGGACTACACGGGCAGGGTGGAGGAATCGGAGGTGACGCTGCAATTCCCGCGCCGCAACGAGCTGCTGACGGATACTATCGCCGGACTGGAAGAGCTGTCGAAGCGGGTGCCGGCGGTAGAAACCTCCGACGAGACCGAAACTCTGGAAACCGACGAGTATTCGACTTCCATACAGCATGTCAATCAGCACGATTATTTCGGCAGGCTGGAGCGCTCGCTGCGCACGGTGTCCTATTGCATGAACGATTTGGACGTGACGTCGGTGTCCCTGCCGCTGATTGCCGACAAAAGCGAGTATCTGCAATATCTGAACGAGTATGCCACGAGGGATGTGCCGAAAAACGCTCCTGTAATAAAGGTGTTCGACGACGAGAAATATGCCGCCGGCATAAACGGGTTCCGGGAACTCAACCGGCGGCGGGATTTGCTGTCGAACAGGGCGGCGCAGTTTGAGGAGGTGCTGAGGGGACTGACCGTAACGGCGGCGGATTCGGTACAGACTGTTTCGGCGCTGAAAATAGCCTCGACCGACAAGCTGATTCTCGAATCGAACAGGGTGCTGTACAGAATACTCAAGTCGCCCTACAATCATTATTCGCCTCTGCTCGAACACGAGGAGATAGAGCGTATCCGCAACGAGAATTTCAACTACGGCGATTCCGCCGCGAATTACGAACCGTTCCGCCTGAAGCCGAGTTCGGCGGTACGCTACAATCTCACCGCCGGAACGTGGACGGCGGAGGACGGCAGCGTCACCGGCTTTCCGTTCGGCGTGCATCAGATCTACGAGGAGATTCTCGCTCCCGTAGTGCAGAACCTCATGAACGAGAATCGCCTCGAACGGCTGAAGATTTACAATCATATCAAAGACCAGAAAATCGACTATCTCAACAAATGGCATCAGGATACCGATGCGTTCTATCGCGCCAACCGCGCCGAAAGCGCCGACCTCGTCAATCTGATGCAGGAAAATCTGCGCGAATACGTGGCGGCTTACAACACTCTGGTTTCCCTCCAGAAAACGGAGGACGGAATGGTTAGCGCCGGAGGTTCGCTCGATGCCGCAATAGTGGAAATAACCGACAATGCCGCCGAAACTCTCGCCGCGTTTGAATTGCAGTCGCGGGAATTTCAGCGCACGCAGGAGGATTTTGAACTGTTCATGGAACGGCTCAAGGAGGATATAGACCTGAAAGCCGAACGTTTCGGACATGTGGAATACTACGACGCAAAACTGCGCGACGGCACCGCCAGCGAACTCGCGGCGGCGGCAAGCGAAGTGCACCAGCTCGACGACCGACGCAAACCTTTGGCTTCGGTGAATCCGCTGCTTGCAAAGATAGCCGACCTGCCGCCCGCCCCAAAGGTGGAGGACATTACGTTTGAACATGTTTCGCTCAATCTTCCGACATTAGTCAAAAATTCATAAATCAAATTAAACTCATCCGCGCATGGCTTCATTTAACTACACGGTCGATACCGCCCCCATGGCTCATGAACTCGGCAATGTGGCAAATCAGCTGAAAACAACCGCCGCCGCAGTTTCGGCGATGAAATCCGCCGTGATTCTCGCCGAGGAAAAAGCCGCCGACAAGGTTTGCGACAACGTGAACCGGAGTTTCTATACTCTGATTCGTTCGCAGATTTCGCAAAAGATAGCCAAACTGCACAGCGAAGTCAATTCGCAGCTGATGCAGCTCACCCGGCAGCGCAAACAGCTGCTGACTCTCAAGTCGCGCATGGAACGCGACTACAATATGATTTCGGGCAGATACATGAAATTGTTCGGCGGACTGAACTCGAACCTGAAACAGCGAATTTTCGAGCTGGATAAGCCCGCCGCCGACCTTGCGCTCAAGGAGGCGGAGAAATTGTCGAACCGCATGAAGTATCTCGCGGCTACCGTTCCCGTCGCGCAGACGGAATCGCTTTCGACAAGTCAGAAAATCGTGGCTTCCAATTTGAAATTTCGCGGAATGAAGGCGATAGTCTCGATAACCGGCTTCCTGTCCGCCTCGAACGCGCAGAAAATACTTGCCGAGGGCATCACGCTTTCGGCAGGCTCGAAATCGGACGGCGCCCGCCTGTTCGTCCCCGTGGCGGCGAGCGAATGTGTTCTCGACGCTTCGGCGAACAAAAGCATAGATGTCAGGTTCGGCGGCGCCCGGCTGAATCGGGCGGTGCAGTCGGCTATAAAGGACGCTGTTCTTACGAACGTCGAAAATCTGCGCTGGGTCGCCCCGCCGGAAATCGACAGCGAAATTAAAGCCGAGTTCGGCGCGATTCTTGCCGCCTCGCCGTTTTCGCAGCGGGTGAAGGACACGGCAAACAAACTGTTTGCGGCAAACGTGCATCAAATCGCTCAAAACAATCTGCCATGAGCTACACGAGATCATACAGCGGTACGGTTTCCAAAACCGTGACCGTCCATTACGGTTACCCCGCCTCGCAAAACGGCGGCAGCGGCAGCAAATCCGTAACGGTCGATATTCCCGTCAGCGTAACCGTTCACGTCGATACCGCTCCGTTCGACCGAAGCGTGGCAAACTGCGGCGACAGGGTCAATGCGCTCACAAGAGCCATAGCCGAAGCCGAAGCAGCGAAGATTGCTTCGACAAACAGAAACGCGACGAAGATTGCCGAAACGGTGACCAGCGGCTTTCTCCAGACCGTTCGCGCGGAAATAGGCATGCAGATAGCCGAACTGTCGCAGAAAATCGACGCCGGTCTGCTCCATTTGCGCGAACTTGCGAAATCCTGCCTCGCCAAACGCAAACAGATGGAACGGGACTACAGCCGCATCGCAAACCGCTATCTCAAAATCTTCGACGACCTGAACAGAGAACTCGAAAACCGCATAACCGAACTGAATAAACCCGCCTTCGCGTTCAAAAATATCGGCGACCGCCACTCCGACCGCGCAACGAAAACCGATGCGGTAGGCGCAGCGGCAGTTTCGGGCGCGGAGTGTTGCGAACTGCAGGCGCGAATCGTGGCTGCAGTAGTCAAAAGGCGGGCGGCGGAAGCGATAGCCCGCGCAAACGAGTTTCTGAGGAAACGGAAAGAACTGCAAGCCGCCATAAATCGAAGCATGCTGAACGAAAATGTTTCCGCCGCAAGATACGCGCCCGTGTGCTTCGCCGAAACCGGCAGCGAAACCGGCGGACGCAACCGGAAGATATTTCAGCCGGAAGCAATGCCGGAACTAAACCCCGACCTGATGCTGAAACGCTTCGACAGTCAAAGCTGGACAGACGCAACCCGAGAACAGAAGGACACGATAAGGCTCTATTTCAACTCGGAGGCGAACGCCGCCTGCACGGGCAACAGCGTGCACGACAATAGGGTGAGAGAAACCCTCTTCAGGATTTTCGATCTCGAATCGATGAAAACCATTCGACAACAATCATAAGGAAATACAATGGAAGAATTAAGCGAAATTCGTTTCAACGAAAACAACATACGGTTGAAGAACAATCTTGTTCGCGGTCCGATTCTGCCCGAAAAAGTCTCCGAACTCAACCGCGACGTGACAATACAGGGCAACACCGCAATAGAAGGTCCGGTGTATGCCCGCAAACTTGAAATCCAGAACGGCGACCTCGAAATCTGCGGCGCGGTGTTCGCGCAGCTGGAACTCTACGTGAACAGCGAGGCGGAAGGAAACATCACGTTCAAAAAGAGTGTAGGCTCGGCAAACTCCGTCGTGTCGCGCGCAGCGAACTGCAGGCTCACGTTCCATTCCGACATCAACGCCAAAAGCGTTACGCTCTACAACGCTTTCGTGGCAGGCAGCGTTTATGCCGACGAAATAGCGATAGAAAACAGCGTGGTCACAGGCGGTGTCTTCGCCACCCAGCAAATCGACATGACCGATTCGATAGCCGGCACGTTCAACGCGCCGTCGGTCAGAATCGCGCGCTCGGTAGGAATCCTGCTGCCGAGCGCATTTTCGGTGGAAAAGATCATTGTCGCTCCCGATACCAAATTCTATAATTTGAGTCTGGCGGATTTGGGCGCGCTCTACAAAGGACTGCCGCAATCGCCCGATTCGGGAAAAATCGAAATGAACACCGACGCCGACGAAATAAAATCCACGCTCGCAAACGACGAAGTTCAACGAACGCTCCACGCCTACACCATAGTCGGCAAAGTGCTGGCCGCCGACTTGTCGAACCCCGACAAGTTCCAAAATCACTTCCTGCTCACGGCTTCAAGTCTCGGCGCCCAGCTCCTGAAAACCTACGATATGGGCATGGACTGCAACGGAAAACCCGCTCTGCTGACCATTGAACGAATCCGAAATTTCTTTTTCGATGTGCTGCACGGAAAAGTTACCCTTCGGGAATTATGAATTATGAATTATGAATTATGAATTGCCATGCGGACGCGGGGAGGGCTTAGGAGTGATGGAGCCGGATGGCAATTCTTAAGAATTAAGAATTAAGAATTAAGAATTGCCATGCGGCTCTAAGGGATGTGTTAGAAATAACTTATAAGGGATGCAGTTCGGGTTTTTAGCACACAGATGTGACAGATGACGCAGATGACGCAGATGACGCAGATTTACGCGGATTTGAATCTGTGTCATCCGCGTCATCCGCGTCATCTGTGTGCTAAGTTATTTCTAACACATCCCTAAA
>JAITHX010000129.1 GCA_031279735.1 Prevotellaceae bacterium | reverse complement strand
CGTCGAAACCCACTTTGTACTTGTCCTTGTAGAGCGTATAGAGAAATTCGACGTATGAAACCGAATCGGCATACAGGCGGAAGGGCAGCCTCAGCGAATCGTCCGTCACCTTCAGGTTCCGTTCTTCTGAAACGGCTTTGAAATAGAAGTCGGAAGTTTTGATGATCTGCGATTTGGCGAACAAACCCAGCGAGAAGTCATTGTCGTCGCCGAAGAAGAGTTTCATCGGATTTCCGCTTTTGTTCTTGAAATCGCTGTAGTTATGATAATCCTTAAATTCTACCGACTTGATTTTTCCGCCCTTGTTCGAGAAGGCGAGAATCAATTTTTCGGTTTCGACCGTGTAAACGCTTTCCGTGCCTTCGAGCGAGGCGGTCATCATTTTGCCCATGTTTTCGGCGGCGATGACTTTCTGACGTTCCCGATTTATCGAATCGGAAATTTTTGTTTGTGTGTTGAATTCTTCGCGCGTTTTTTCAATTTTACTTATCGAATCCTGAACCCTGCGGCGCACTGATTGGTATTCTTCGGTGTTTTTGAAGTTCCACCACATGTAGCCTCCTATTATCAGGACTATCAATAAAATTCCGGTACCTGTGTTTTTATCCATTTAATTGTTTAGTTTTTTTGTTTTTTCAATCAGGCTAAGTCTTACGTGTGTCGAGCGTATGCGAGGGCGGCTTCGACGAAGGAAACGAAAATCGGATGCGGATTCAGCACCGTGCTTTTGTATTCGGGGTGAAACTGAACGCCAACGAACCATCTGTGCGAGGGTATTTCGACTATTTCCACGAGATTGGTGTCGGGATTGTGTCCGGTAGCCTTCATTCCGTTTTTTTCCAGCGCATCGAGATATTTGTTGTTCAATTCGTAGCGGTGTCTGTGTCGTTCCGATATTTCGTCGATTCGATACGCTTCATGTACTTTCGACCGATGTTTCAGTATGCACGGATACGCGCCGAGACGCATTGTTCCGCCCTTATCGGTAACGTATTTCTGTTCCTCCATGAGGTCGATGACGGGGGGCGCCGCTTTCAGATTAAATTCGGTGCTGTTCGCATCAGTCATGCCCAGCACGTTGCGTGAAAATTCAATCACCGCGCATTGCATTCCCAGACATATTCCGAAGAAAGGCACATTGTTTTCTCTTGCATACTTCACCGCTCTGATCTTTCCGTCTATGCCGCGTTCGCCGAAACCCGGAGCCACAAGTATTCCCTGCACGTTTGCCAGCAGTTCGCCGATGTTTTCGGCGGAAACAAGTTCCGAGTTCAACATCTTCAGCTTGACTTTCGTGCCGTTGGCTACTCCGGCATGTATAAACGCCTCCGAAATGGACTTGTAAGCGTCGGGCAAGGAAGTGTATTTGCCTATAAGCGCCACGGTGATTTCCGATTCGGGATTTTTCAGCTTATCGACGAACTTTATCCATGCGTTCATTTCCTTTTCCGAATTTTTCGGGTCTTTGGAATATCCCAATTTTCGCAGCACCGTGCGGTCGAGTCCTTCTGTCATCATCAGCATAGGCACTTCGTAGATGGAGGATGCGTCGATGGATTCGATGACGCAATCCTTTTCCACGTTGCAAAATCGGGCAACCTTGCCGCGAATGTCGTCGCCGAGATTTTTCTCCGTGCGCAGAACGAGTATGTCGGGCTGAACTCCCGCCTCCAGCAGCGCCTTCACCGAATGTTGGGTGGGTTTGGTTTTGAGTTCGCCGGCGGCGGCGAGGTATGGCACCAGGGTCAGATGAATCACCAGCGAGTTGCCCGCGCCGAGTTCGTATTTCAGCTGTCGCACCGATTCTATGTAGGGAAGCGATTCTATGTCGCCGACCGTGCCTCCTATTTCGGTGATCACCACGTCGAATTTTTTTTTCGAGCCGAGAAGTTTTATTCTGTATTTTATTTCATCGGTGATGTGAGGAATGACTTGTACGGTTTTGCCCAGAAAGTCGCCTTTGCGTTCGCGGTTGATTACCGACTGATATATCTTCCCCGTGGTGACGTTGTTTGCCTGAGCGGTATGCAGATTGAGAAAGCGTTCGTAATGACCCAGGTCGAGGTCTGTTTCGGCGCCGTCCTCCGTCACGTAACACTCGCCGTGTTCGTAAGGATTCAGCGTGCCGGGGTCAACATTGAGATACGGATCGAGTTTTTGGATTGTAGTATTGTAGCCTCTCGCCTGAAGCAATTTCGCCAAGGAAGCGGAGATGATGCCTTTTCCCAGTGAGGAAGTCACTCCGCCCGTGACGAAAATATACTTTGTCTGATGCATGATTATTCCGATGTTTTATTCAAATCTTTGTCAAGAAGTTTCAGCTGTTCTTCCATGGTGCTGATGTCCTCCTTGTGTTTGTCTATCTTTTTACGTACATCGGCAATCAGGGCTTCCGCGTTTTTAGTGTTGGCGAAGAATCCGATATTGTTTTCGAGCAAGGCTATTTCGTTCTGGTAATAATTGATTTTGCCTACCAGTTTTTCGCGTTCGCCTCTCATTTTTCCGTACTTGTTGCCGGCGCTCTCTATTTTGTCTTTGAAATGCATGACTTTTCGTTCGGCGTCGCTGACGCGAAGGCTTTTGTACTTTTGATCCAGAAGAATGGAAAAGCGCCGCTGAATCTTGTTTTTGATTTTTATCGGCACGAAGCCGGCGTCGTTCCAGCGCAGGCGGAACTGTCGCAGCATTTCGATTGATTCGTGGGAATTATCGGGTTCAAACTTTTCGAGTTCGGCGATGATTTCCTCCTTAGCCCTGAGATTGTCGGCATACTTATCTTCCTTTGCCGCGAAAAACTCCACTTTGCGATTGAAAAATATATCGCAAGCCTTTCTGAATCGGCTCCAGAGTTCGGTGGAGTGTTTGCGGGGAACGGCTCCGGTTTCCTTCCACTGTTTTTGCAGTTCTATGAGCTTGTCGGTAACCTCCTTCCAATCCTCGCTGTATTGCAGAGCTTCGGCTTTTTCGCACAATTCCTTTTTCGCTTTGATAGCATTGCCCATTTCCTGCCTCGAGGTTTTGTAATAGACTTGTCTTTTAGCGAAAAACTCGTCGCGCGCCTTTTTCAGACGAAGAAATATTTCGTTGTTTTCCTTTTTGGGAACAAAGCCAATGGTTTTCCATTCTCCGAGTATGGCAACGATGTCGGCTGAGGCTTTCTGCCAGTCTTTCGATGTGGCGAGGGCAGTAGCGTTTATTTTCTCGAGCCGTTCGCACAAATCCGACTTCATTTGCAGGTTGCGTTGCCGTTCGGCTCTGATTACGTCGAAATATGCCTGATACCTTTTGTTTAGCTTCGATGTGATGTCCCGGAAGCGTTCCCAGAGTCCGTCCTTCAAGTCTCTTTGCACGGGACCTATTTCGCGCCATTCGTCGTGATACGTTTGCAGCTGGGCGAAAGCTTCGGAGATCGATCTGGATTCGAGGAGCAATTCGGCTTTCTGGATGATTTCGTTTTTTAAATCCCAATTGCGCTTGAGATCAAAATCGCGAAGTTCCTTGTTGATCTTCACGTAGTCGTAGAATTTTTCCACGTTGTGGTGCCAAGTCTCCCAGAGATCCTTGACATAATTCTGGTGCACGGGACCCGTTTCTTTCCAGCGACTCTGAATATCGTGAAACTTATTGAAAGTGTTGGCAAGCGTTTCCTCCTCGTTTATCAAGTCTTTCAATTCGTTTATGATCGCAAGCTTGCACTTGTAATTTTCTTCTTTCTGGCTTTCGGAATTTCGGAGAAATTCGGTTCTCTTCTCCTTATACCTTTTCAAGTACTGTCGAAACTCCTTCTCGAATGAATCGGCGCGATTAACGCGCACTGTTTCTTCGCCATCGTTTTTTTCCTGATTTTCGGCGTTCTGCCTGACGATTGCATCGAAAGCGTCCTTAATGGCTTCTACATCCTTCCGGATTTTTTCCACAGCGGACTTTTCGACGAGATTCTTGAGTTCGTCGAGCAGCGCCTTTGGCGCAAGGTGCGAATAATCTTTCACTTCGGATATTTCCTTTTCCGAAGCTATTTCTTCGCCCAGATCTAATTCCGCGCCAAGTCCTTCCGGCAGAATGTCCGCACTCGAAAAATTATTTTCATTCAAAGTTTCCACTTTATTTTCAACTACATTATCCTTTTCATTTGTTTCCATAATCATGCAATTTTTGGCAGTTACCACTATATCGTACAAAATCAATCGACAAGTGCAAATATAGACATATTTTCGAAAACAATAAAACGTTGCGCCCCGCAGCAAGTATCCAAACATGTCCAAGATACAGGCAATACCTTAGATTTAACTTGTAAATCAGATTATTGTTTTTTATTCCGCTTCCTTTTTTTTTTGCCGCGAACTCTGTGGAAAAACACATTTTATTCTTCTCGTTTTCTCGTTTCAATGAAGATTGCAGCCCGATTTCCGCCGTTCGTCTCATCCACACATTCCTAATGCTTTCTATCTTCCATCGGTATCAGCATCCCTCCGCGCTCCGGAACCGGAAGATTCGCTTTCCGAAACGGCGAAGCGTCGAACCGTTCGGCACCGCCGGTGCGCGTCGTTCTTTCGCGTCCGGTAATCAGTGCTATAGCCTTGGCGAGCATCGGGTCGGATTCGTCGCCGAAGGGACGGTAATTCCTCCAGTCGTCATAGACGAGATGTTTCGGGGCGATTCCGTTGCTGAAGTCGGTGAACCCGTCTTTGTTCGCATACTTATATACTATGAGGCTCATCGCCCAGTTGGGTATTCTGTCGTCAACGACATATTTGTTGTTCGCATCGCGTATTTGGGGACGCAGCAAATATGCCGCGCAGTATTTTCCGTGGGTCGTGTCGCCTATTTGAACCACGTCGAGATAAGGCATCAGTCCGGAAATCGTCGCTTCCGAAGCCGAAGCGGTAGAGCGCGTGGTCAGAACATACAATTGTTTCAGATTCATGTTGACCGGCACTTTCGAATCGAAATACATATTCAAGTCCTGCTTCTCCTGCTCGAATTCCGCCATGATTTTTTTGTTCCATGTTTCTCTAAGGCAGACGCTCTGGTTTTGAACGGCGGAGTACGGAGCAAGGATACTGTTCAAATACAGTATGGTTTTCACGGCGCCGCCCGGATTGTATCTCAAGTCGAGCACCACGTGTTCCACATTGGCGTTTTTGAACTCTTTGAAAACATATTCGAGCTTTTTGTGCGAATCGACGACGTAGCCTGTATAACAAAGATAGCCTATGCGTTTGCCGTCGCTCTCGATGATGCGGTACGCCTGAACCGGGTCTTCGTACATTTTAATCGAAGTCATGCTCTTCTCAACGTCGGTCAATACAAGTTTGTTGTCTTCGATTTTTCCGAGCCGCAGCGTGATGTTCGGGGCGTTGTAAAGTTTGCGATAATTGCTTTCCGTAATCGCGGCGCCGTCGATGTGAGTGATGATGTCTCCGCGTCCGACCCCCGCTTTGGCGGCGGGGGAATCGGGCGAGACAAATCTTAATATGGCGATATAATTGCCGGGTTGATCCTCTATTCTGGCGAAAGAGAAATCAAGCCCGAAAGTCGTTTCCACGCCATCGTAGCTGTCGAACATCGCTTCGGCATCGTCGGTCAGGTACGACCACTTGTCGAGCCGGCGATACATGTTTTGTTCAAACAAATCGAAGTGATCGGCGGCGAACATGTCGGTTTTGAGCGAAATGTCGTCCAGCCACAGATAATAACTGTTTATGTAGCCCACAATAAACTGGTTGACAAGATAATTTTGCGTCAGCTCCGCATCATCCTTGTCCTTCTCCTTTCGGTTGCAAGCCCACAGGCACAGACACAAACCCGCGACAATCGCGACAAAGGGAACGAATCCCGTTTTTTCCTTATTGGTAAAGTATTTCATAATAATCGTTTTCAGTACGGCAGTCCCTGTTATTCGTCTTTTTCTTCGGCTTCGTAAGCCTTGAGCAGTTTTTCCTGCACGTCGGCGGGTACCTGCTGATAATCCGCAAACTTCATTGTAAAGGTCGCGCTGCCCGAAGTCAGGGAACTCAGGGTGGTGGAATATTTGTACATTTCGGCGAGAGGCACTCTTGCTTTGACTATTTCAAAGCCGCTCTCGCTTTCCATTCCTTCGATTATGGCGCGCCGGTTCTGCATGTCGCTCATTATGTCGCCCATATATTCCGAAAGAACATATATCTTGATGTTGTATATCGGTTCCATGATTTTCGGACCCGCCTTTTTGAAGGCTTCCTTAAAGGCGTTGCGACCGGCGAGGCGGAACGACAATTCGTTGGAATCCACCGTGTGCATCTTTCCGTCGTAAACCGTCACGCGGATGTCGCGAGCGTAGGAGCCGGTGAGCGGACCCTCTTCCATCTTGTCCATTATGCCCTTCAGTATCGCGGGCATGAATCTCGCGTCTATTGCTCCGCCCACTATACTGTTGTAGTAAACCAGCTTTCCGCCCCAGTCGAGTTCTATTTCCTCTTTTCCCTTGAGATTGAGCTTTATTTCCTTTCCTTCTATTTTGAAGAACGGAGTATCGGGAGCGCCTTCCACATGAGGTTCTATGACAAGGTGCACTTCTCCGAACTGTCCGGCTCCTCCCGACTGTTTCTTATGACGGTAATCGGCGGCGGCAACTTTCGTGATGGTTTCTCGGTAGGGAATCTTCGGCGGGAATAGGTCTATGTCGATTTTATTGTTGTTCAGAAGTTCCCATTTCAGGATATTGAT
>JAITHX010000125.1 GCA_031279735.1 Prevotellaceae bacterium | reverse complement strand
CCGTCGCAGCACACTATTTTCTCCGCGCCGTTCAACACTCCCAGCGGAATACGATGTTCGGGAAAACTCCCGTTGCACAGCACCACCGTTGAATAATTAAAAGAAATAAGTTTGTTCATTACAAAATAGTTATACGGTTGTTATACAATAGTTATCAAGTTGTTCGTCTATTGGACTTGATCGTAGCATTTAAACTGTTTATACACACTATTAATTTCGGAGTGCAAAAGTACGAAAAATTTCTATGCCTGTTGCTCCCTTTAGATTTTTAGCACACGGATGACACAGATAACGCGGATGACACGGATTTTAACTGATTTACGCGGATCGAAATCCGCGTAAATCAGTTAAATCCATGTCATCTGCGTGCTTAAATAAACTATCGTATAACCCTTTTTAGTCGAAGGTACAGATATGAACCGAAAATCAGAAGAAGAGACGCTATGTGAATGTATCGCTGGGTGGCGTGACTGAATTTAATGTCGGAGAAACCGATACTTCGCGCATGTCCGCTTCTTGCCGGTCTTGCCGGTTCGGTTTGAGCGGCGCGCCTATCGTCCGTTTCCGCCGTACTTCCGCCTCTGCGTTCGGGTCTTTCCGCATTTCGCCGCACTCCAGTATTTTCGCTGTTCGGCGCAATTCTTTCAGCCGCTTGCTCCTGTTTCGGTATGTCTCTGTTTCTTGGATTCAGCAAAAAACCCGTCTGTATTCCCATGGCGTGGATAAATAGCATGGCATACAGAACGTAAGCCCATCTTTGCAGTTTCTTCCAGCTCGCGTTTCCCATGCGCTTGCGGACAAAATCGAAGGACGTAACCCACAGCGGAATGAATATCGCCAGCATCAGTATTCCCAGTACGAAGCTGAAATTCGTTATGGCTGCGCCCGTTACGCTGGTCACTTTCGTGCTTGCCATGTATTCGTCGTTGTCGGTGAAAAAACGGAGCGCGTTCGGAAAGTTGTTGAAAACGCGAATCAAGGAATGTGTCAACACGGGGAAGCCCGATATGACGGACAGTTCCTTGCGTATGACTAAAAGTTTCTTTACATGGCGATTCTTGGGGTTTAGCGCGCCAACGTACATGATTATTATCAGCAGCGGGAAACCCAGCGTTCCTATATGAATGTAATCCCGCAGGATGCCGCCCAAAAACGGGATGCCGATGAAATTAAACGTCTCGACGTCAAACATTCGGACAACGAATGGAACGGCAACCATAAGACATGGCGCCGACAGCGCAATGTAATACGCGGTTGCATGACGTTTTATCGACTTCGACAGCAGGACGGCAAGCAACGCGAAAACACCGGTGGACGTTATCAGCGGCAGGGTGGAATACAGAAACTGTATGAACTCGATTAACAGCTTAATCATGACCTCTGTCAGAAAATTCCGATATAATGGTTACCCGCTCTGTTCACCAATTTCGCGCCTTTGGCAACGCTGCCCGTTTTGCTGTTCAGGATGTAGATGTTGCCGTCCTTCCCGACCGGAGTCACCGCAATGTAAACCTCGTCGCCGCTAACCAAAACGCCTTGATACTGTCCGAAATTCAAATCGCTGTCGTAGGCTATTCCCGTCACTTTGACAGCCGTTTTCGCTATCAGGTCAACGTAAGCCGCGTAGCCCTGCGACGAGCCTTCCTGAGTGTACAGCACAACAGCCTTGCCGTCGCCCGCATATCTCCAGCAGTCCACATACGCCCCCTGAACGCCCAGCGCCGAATTCAGACTGAATGTGTACGAATTGTCGTACTCGTTGTTCGCGTTGATCTTTAGGATATGCGAACCCTTCGAATCGCGCTGCGTGGCTTGATAAATCGTTCCGTCTTCGGCAAGGAAACTGTTGAAACTGCGGTATCCGCTGTTGTCGCCGAATCCGACTGTCGAGCTAATCACTCTCGGATTCTCCAGCGAAGGATAATCGACCACTACGGTTTTGGAACCCAAACGGGTAAAGGCGCTTTCCGTTGCGCCGGTCGAAGGATTGCGTTTTTGCATCCACGTTCCGATAAGCAGTTTGTCGCCCGCCTTGTTCAGTACCGGCGCGTCCAGACGGAAAATGCTGTGTCCGAGCAGCTCTTCTTCACGGGCGAGCGGAATTTGGTACTGCCTGTATCCGCGAATCAACACCGCCTGCAAGTCAAGCGCAAGCACTGTTGCCGTTCCGCGATAGTACTCGAAGGGCTTCGCGGCGTCCGAAGCGTTGTTTGCCGTAGGAGCGGTCACGTTCACGGCAATACCCGTCTTATCCCCGTCGAACAGCTTTGCCCAGCGCGGCGAGGTTCCCGCATACTGGGAAATATTCACCGACACGTCCTCCTGCACGTAGTTTTTTCCGCCATTCACCTTGTAGCGTGAAAATTCGCCGCCGTTGTCGCCCGTATAGGCGATGTTGAAAAGCGTGTTTCCATCAGCCGAAGATTGCAGGCGCGCGGTGCGGTTCGATTTCACGGGGAATCCGTTGCTGTACACGTCCACTGCGTAGGTCGAATCTTTGGCGTTAGCCTTGCCGACGGCATAGACCATCGTTCCTCCGTTTCCGTCGCCCGGATTCGTGCCCATCAGCGCGCCGGCAACGGTTATCCACCGGTCGGCGTCGGGATCCACCGGTTCGGGCGCGGGATCATCCTTGCTGCTGCACCCGGCAAACGCGAGGGCTGCAGCCGTCGCGACAAACGTCAAAACGTTCAAAACATTTTTTTTCATATTCACTTTGTTGAAATTATTCATTATTCAGAAATTATTAATCGTGTAACTTAACTTGAGGTAAAACGCCCGTCCCTGTTTCTGTACTGCGAAGTTGTCGTAAACCTGCCTGTCGAATATGTTCTTGACGTCGAAACTCGCGGCAATCTTCTTATTCGGAAAGACATAGCTCGCGCCCGCATCCTGAACGAACTGGCGCGGAACTTTAAAATCCTCCGTTTCCAGCCATGTGGTGTAGAAACTTTCCACGAACCCGCAATTATACGACAGGTTGAGCGATGCGCCCTTTTGCAGAACGTCGTGCAGCGTGTAGCGCGCCATTCCGTTGAGGGTGAAAAACGGTTCGTTCGGCAGCTGTTTGTCGAAATAATCGTATTCGCGCCCGTTGGGATCGTGGCGAATGTTGAATGTCGAATTGAACCGCGACATGTTTAGCGCAATATGCAGGTTTTTACCGAAGGTGTAATTCAGTTCCGCTTCAAATCCTTTGGATTTCGTTTTTCCGAGATTCTCGAAAGGATCGGTCTGTACGGCGTCGTTCAGGCGCGGATTGATGCGCTGCACGATTTTATCTTTCGTGTCGCGTATGAATATCGATGCCGACGCCTCCAGTTTATGTTCGGCAACGGAAAATGCGCCCGCCTTGAACCCGATGTTCAGATTGTCGCTTATCTCGGCGCGCAAACTCGTGTTTTCCACGATATTCTCGCCCGGACTGCCGAATACTTCCCCTTCGGAAGGCATCCGCACCGCCCTCTCCGCCGACGCAAGCAACAGCAGCTTCGGCAAAACTTGCCACGACGCCGCCAGACCGAAGCCCGTCGCGTCCTTCCGGCTATCGACGCGCTCCTCTACTCTGACGCTCTGGCTTTCCACCGTTTGCAGCACCGGCTCCATTTTCTCTATCCGCTGCCGGTAGTGTTTTCCGAAGAGAGTGCCGGTCAGTTTTCCAGTCTTTATTTCGTATGCCAGCGAAGTGATGTTTTTATGCAAATCCCTCGTTCCTACGAAATTCCTTTCCGCTTCCGATCGCATGAAATCCTGCTGCGTCCTATCGACGGCATAAAAAATATGGTTAAGGATAATCTTGTGACCGCGACCGAGTTCGTAATTCAATCCGGCGCGGAACGTGGTTATGTATCTGTTGATGTGATTAATTGTAGGCGCGCCCTGCTGTGCGCCGTTTGGACGGAGGATAGGTTTGCCGTCCAAGCCCAAGCTGATTTCTCCGAACCAGTTATAGTTCCACCTGACGGTATCCGTAACAACCTCCCTGCGACGGCTGTGCATGCCGTTCAGCGTAAATTCCAGTCCGCGCGCAATGAAGTCGTTCTTCCTGTAATTCACACCGAATACGTTTGCACTCGACTTCGTGAACCTTCCCTTGTAGGGAACGGACATGTATGTGCCGTGCTGTATCTCGTTGTAATCGTCGGAGCCGTTGTAGCTCAAATAAAAACGGTCTGCCCACCTGACGCCCGTAAAGCCCGCTTCCACCTGCCCGCCGAACGAACGGTAGGCGTCGTTAAACCTGCGGGCGCGGACGTAATCGTATCTGCCGTTGGGCAGTATGTTGCGCACGAATTTGCCGTAAACCTCATAGTCGTTGTCGGAATAATTGTAGAAACCGGAAGCCTTTACGGTAAATCCCGTCTTTTTCTCCCTGAACAGGGCGTTGAAGTTCACCTGCTGTGTATTAAAGGAGCCGTACAGGACGGAAGCGTCGATATTGTTCCGTATTCCCTTTTTCAGGACTACGTTAATTGCTCCGCCAAGCGCATCGTCCGACAGATACGCTGGAATAACGCCCTTGTAGATCTCTATCCGCTCTATCAGCGAGGGCGGAATACTGTTGAGGCTAAACGAAGCGCCATAAGTGGAGACGGGTATTCCGTCTATAAAAACTTTTACGGAACTGCCCGACATGCCGTTCAGATTGTAGTTTGTCGCAGAACCCATTCCGCCGCTCTGTCGCACTCGCACGCCTGCGGTACGGTCGAGCAGTTCGTTTGTCCTGACCGACTGCAACGCTGTTTTCTGCACTTCGATTACATTGACGGTAAATCCTTTGGTTTCAAGTTCCCTCTTTTCGCTCATGGCGCTGACGGTCACTTCCTGAAGCGATCTCACCTCCTCTTCCAGCACTACATCGACCGTCGCCCTCCCGTCCGACGACAGGGAAACAGCCTGTTCCCGAGTCACAAAGTTCAAATGGGAAAAGCGAATCAGATGCTCGCCCGGAGGAAGAATCAGCGAGTACTCCCCTTTTTCGTTTGTCACGGACGACTGACTCAGTTCTCCAACCGATACTATCACAAATTCAACGGGCTTGCCATTCTCATGCCTCACAATGCCGCTTACGGTGGATTTGACCGCGCCGGCGGCAGTGAATCCGAATCCGAACAATATCCCAATAACCAAAAGACCTTTTTTTATCACTATAACCTCTTTTTAATCGCCGCAAAGGTACTGGAGGCTAAAAGATGCTGCAATCACATAAAGTAGTTATAAAATAGTTGTAAAATAATTATGTTTTTTTGTTTCCTTCTCTTAAGAGATAAATTTTTACTAACTTGCATCGCCATTTATTCGTGATATGCCGGATAATTTGCAGCTTAACATAAAAGCAATTAAAAAATGACACATAAAATCAAACAAGGGTTTGCAGCAAGAACCCGACTG